>CAYZKE010000430.1:0-3271 GCA_964478505.1 uncultured Loktanella sp. | reverse complement strand
TTTGACGACACAAATACGCTGGACTGGCTGGACACGTGGGACACCGCCTTCGAGCCCCTGAATGCGACCTATGTGATCCCCGGGCACGGGCATCCGACCAATATGGATCAGGTGCGCCTTTATACCAAAGGCTATCTGGAATATCTGCGCGGCAAGATTGCCGAACATCTTGAGGCCGGTGGCGGGCTTGCCGAGGCTTATTACGTGGACCAGTCGCCCTATGCCCATCTGGATACATTCGAGGAACTGGCGACCAAGAATGCCGGACGTGTCTATGAGCAGATGGAATTCGAGTAGATCAGGCGATCACCAGTGAGGGGCGGTGCAGCACGCGGTGTGTGACCATCGCCCCCACCCACATGGCCCCCACCGCAACCCAAGCTGTCAGCGCGAAAATGGCCCCGCCGGACATGCCTGCACCAACCGCACAGCCGCCCGCCAGCATACTGCCAAAGCCCATCAGCGCGGCCCCGACCAGATAGACCTCCATCGGGCTATCAGGACCAAAGCGCTGGATACGTGCCTCTTTCGTAGCCAAAGCCATGGCCCCCGCGCCGACAAAGACGCCAGGCACAAGCCCGATACCAAAACCAAGCGGCAGTTCGGTGCTGTTTACCAATCCCATCAGTGTATCTGTCGAAGGACCCGTAAACGTGACCGAGGAGATGGCCACCACCTCGAATGAATTCATCGCAACCGCATAAGTGCCAAGCCACCCCAATGCCACAGCAAGCCCGACACCGACAGCGGCCACTGCATGACTGGTTTTCACATTCTGGCGGTGGCCGAGCACCAGCGCCGCACCCAAAGCCGCCGCAGCGATCAATGCTGCCAGTGATGACGTCAAACCTGTCTGCCACAGCAGACTGCGCGTCGCCCCGCCCGGCACCACCCAGAGCGATGCAAGCTGTTCCCGCGCGGGTGCCAGCGCGCCGCGCAGCGCGGATTGCGCCACCAGCGTTAGCACCAGTCCAGTCACAATGGCCCGCAGGTTTCCCGTGGCCGACAGCACCAGCAACCGGCTGGCGCAGCCGCGCGCAAGGATCATGCCGACGCCAAACATCAGCCCGCCGATGATCGCGCCGGACATGCTGCCTGTCGTGGCCAGTTGACGGCTTTGCGACACATCAAGCCAGCCCAGTACAATCAGGGTCTGGACCGTGAGAACCCCGGCAGAAAACGCAATCAGCCAAATGGAAAGACGCGGGCCCAGTTTGCCTTCGGCCACTTCAACCGTGGCCGCGCGCAGGCAAAACCGCGAATGCTGCGCTGTGGCACCAAACAGCACCCCCACCAAGCCGCCCAAGGCCATCAGGATGGCCCCTTCACCGTAAGTTTCAATTAGATTTTCAAGCATACCTTGGCCCCGTCCATAGATCTTGGCTGTACCAACGCAGGGCGCGGGGCGCTTTGATGCAGGTCAAACCTACTGTGCAGCCATTGGCAGACGTGCCAGCTGACACTGGGTCCAAAGGGTTTCCAATGCACCGACGAGGCGGTCAATATCGGCGTCCGAGTGCACCGGCGACGGGGTGATCCGCAAACGCTCTGTCCCTTTGGGGACTGTGGGATAATTGATTGGCTGGATGTAGATGCCATAATCCCGCATCAGAATATCGGACAGGTATTTGCATTTCACCGGATCGCCTACCATCACCGGAATGATGTGGCTGGGGTTGTCGATATGCGGAATACCAATCGCATCGAGCCGCGCGCGGACTTCGGCGACTTTCTCTTTTTGGGCCGCACGTTCCGCCACACTGGATTTCAGATGCCGGATCGAGGCTGCGGCACCGGCCGCAACAGCAGGCGGAAGGGCTGTGGTAAAGATAAACCCGCTGGCAAAAGAACGGACAAAGTCGCACAGATCCGCCGAGGCCGCGATGTAGCCGCCCATGACACCAAAGGCTTTGCCCAGCGTTCCTTCAATGACCGTGACACGGTCCATCAGACCCTCAAGTTCGGCGATCCCGCCGCCACGGGGACCATAAAGGCCCACGGCATGCACCTCATCAAGATAGGTCATGGCGTTGTATTTCTCGGCCAGATCACAAATTTCAGCGATGGGCGCGATATCGCCATCCATCGAATAGACGCTTTCAAAAGCGATCAGTTTCGCCCGCTCAAGCGGCTGGGCGGCCAGCAATTGCTCAAGGTGCTCTAGATCATTGTGCCGCCAAATCTGGCGCTCTGCCTTCGAGTGACGGATACCTTCAATCATGCTGGCATGGTTGAGCGCATCCGACAGCACCAGACAATCGGGGATTTTCGCAGCCAGCGTGCCAAGTGCCGCCCAGTTGGACACATATCCGCTGGTGAACAGCAAGGCCGCTTCCTTGTTGTGCAGATCGGCCAGTTCGGCCTCCAGCAACACATGGTTATGGGTCGTGCCTGAGATATTCCGCGTCCCGCCTGCCCCTGCACCAACCTTATCCAGCGCATCGTGCATGGCGGACAGCACGTCAGGGTGCTGCCCCATGCCCAGATAGTCATTCGAGCACCAGATCGTCACATTGCGGGTTTGCGCACCGTGGTTGGTCGCCTGCGGAAAGTTTCCGCGATGGCGCTCAAGGTCCGCAAAAACACGGTAGTTGCCCTCATCTTGCAGCTGCGCAAGTGCGGTCGCGAAATATCCGTCGTAATTCATCTTTATCCTTATCCGCCTACCGCTTCCTGTACGATCTCATCCAAGAGCATCTGCACCTTTTGCATTTCACCTTCAGGGTAGGTGCGATGCCCCACGAGGACTTCGCCCTCCAGTGCCGCGACAAAGATGCCATAGGGGCAATGCGCGATATTCATCGGGTCCGCTTCCATCACCTCGCGCGAGAGTTGGGCAGAGCAGAACAAGAAGATATCCGCCCCCTCAAAGAGCATCTTGTCACTGCCGACATCCTCGGCTGTCCGTGCCAGCATTTCACCGGTGTGACTGACGTAATCAATCACAAGGCCTTTGCCGATGATGGCGTTCTCGACTGCAAAAGTCGCGTCTTCAAAGCTGCCGTCAAAGGGGTAGGTTACAGCCTCTTGAGCGGCAACCTGTGCCGCGGCCAAACTCATGAATGCGCCGATAAGTAGATTTTTCATATTACGTCCTCCATAACATGAGCTTAGCTGTTTTCGCTTTATCGGGCCCTGACATACATCAAGGCCCGACAGGTGATTATCCGAACATGTCGGCGACGATCCCGTCGTACCAGCCGATCGATTCCTGATAGGTGGCCGCACGCAGTTCATCGCTTTCGCCGGTTGCGCTGACAAAGCCGTCGAC
>CAYZKE010000429.1:1499-3299 GCA_964478505.1 uncultured Loktanella sp. | reverse complement strand
CGGGGGATCGTTTGTCGAGGGCTGTGTGTGGCCGTTCAGTATTGTAGAAGCTGATCCAGTCTTTGATCACGCGTTTGGCTTGGAAGCCGTCCTGCAATTCGTGCAGATAGACGGCTTCCTGTTTGAGCGACCGCCACAGCCGTTCGATGAAGATATTGTCGAGATACCGGCCCCGTCCATCCATCGAGATTTTGACGTCAGCCTCGGTCAAGGTTGTGATCCAAGCCGCAGCTGTGAACTGCGATCCTTGGTCCGTATTCATGATCTCTGGCTTGCCATACTTGGCAATGGCTTCCTCCAATGCCTCGACACAAAAGCTCGCGTCCAGCGTGTTCGAGAGCCGCCATGCCAACACCTTGCGCGTGGCCCAATCCATAATTGCCACCAGGTAAAGGAACCCGCGCCGCACGGGGATGTAGGTGATATCACTGCACCGAACGTGGTTTGGGCGCGTGATAGGCAACTTCCTCAGCAGATATGGGTAAATCCGGTGCTGTGGGTGCTTCTTGCTGGTATTTGGGCCTTTGTAGATGGCCTGCAGCCCCATCAACCCCATCAGGCGACGCACACGATGACGGCCAGCGTGGAACCCACTTCTGGGCAGGTAGGCTGCGATCTGGCGGCTGCCGAAGAACGGGTATTTAGTGAACACTCGGTCAATCTCGTTCATCAGTTTTAGAGTCTCAGCGTTCACACCAACCGGCGTGTAATACAGCGACGACCGGCTAATCTTCAGCAACTTGCACTGCTTGGTGAGGCTGAGATCCGTGTGATCCCGATGGACCAGCGCCTTGCGTTCGGACGGGCTCATCGCTTCAGCCCTTGTGACAAAAAATCGTTTTCGACCGCCAGCTTCCCGATCTTCGCGTGAAGCTCTTTGACCTCAGCCTCGTTGTCCTCGGCTCGCCTGACCTTGTCGGAAAACACTCCCGTCAGGCCATCAATTGCCTGTCGTTTCCACGTCGTTACCTGCGTCGGATGGACTTTATGCTTAGCGGCAATCTCTTGTGCTGTGCGATCTCCACGAAGCGCCTCAAGCGCCACCGTAGCTTTAAACTTGTCCGAAAAACTGCGTCTCTTGGTCATTTGTGTATCCTGTCTTCAAGGTTGGATACATCTTAGCACGCTGTCCAGTTTTGCCGGACCACTTCAGTTTGCCGCACTATCAGAGAAGCCAGATTTCAAATGCAGGCACCTCCGACTTATTGAAAGCAAAGAGCTTCAAACCTGCACCGCCCGGGTATCCTCATCAGCGCCTCCTATAGTCAAATCTAGATCCGGCAAATCCCGCAAGCTTTGCAGACCAAACGTCATCAGAAACGTCTCTGTCGTCACAAAGGTGTGCGGCGCACCAGCCCGCGGTGCTCTCGGACCGCTGGCGATCAAATCCTTGAACCGGAGCCGGGCCAGCAGATCGCGGCTGACGTCCTTGCCAAAGATGTCCTTAAGACCCGTCCGGTCGATAGGCTGATGATAAGCAATGGCACAGAGCACACCCATCTCTATCTCGGTGAAGGTCAGCGACTGCTCACTCAGGTCAGCCGCAGCCTTAATCGCATCTGCAAACTGCGTCTTGGTCCGGAACATCCACCCGGCTGTTACCTTCATCAATTCATAAGGACGGCCTGCCAACTCCCCTTGGATGTCTTCGATCAGCATCTCAACCGAGGCCCCCTGCCCCACCACGCGCGCCAAGTCGTCATGGTCAACTGGCGTGGTACTGGCAAAGAGCACCGCTTCAATCCGCCCCATCCACTCACGCCAACGCAGCTCTTGCGGCAGGTCCTCCAGCTCTCGATC
>CAYZKE010000429.1:0-1443 GCA_964478505.1 uncultured Loktanella sp. | reverse complement strand
AGCCGATCACAGAACCGGCGCGCAGCACGATCAGTCATCGGGATCGTGGTGCCTTGAATTGTCGGTGACAGCATCGTTGAAGCGCCGATCGCGTCTTCAGACAGAAAAAGCGCTACGGCCGTGTCAGATCCTTTAGCCCGGAGCTTTGGAGCAGCCGCCTGCAGCAACGTCGCCCGCGATGCCAGATCTCGCGCCAGACGGATCGTGTCTTCGATTGAAATCAACAGGCTCATCTGAACTTTCAGGTCCGCCCCCTGCCCGTCCACGACCAGATCGCGCAACATAGTTTTTGTGAGGTGTTGCGCCGACACTGGCAACGCCGTCTTCCAGTTCGCGACGCGCGCTAAAACGATATCCGAGAGCATGCACGCGATCCGCTCTGCCCGGTCGTCCATCTCGAGCACCGCGCGAATCACCGCAACACAGCCCGCCAATGGCCCATAGGTTCTAGCGCGGTCGGCACCAGCCGCTATCAACCTCAAAACATCATCGGCAAACGCCGCGCCAACCAAACCTTGGACGTCGGCGTTCCAATCACGCACCGTTAGCTCAAGGCGCGCCCCGTCGCGATAAATCGCCAAGATATCACCATCGGGGCCGCGCGCCTCTCCGGGCAGTGCCAAGTGATACGCATCGCGGATGTCAGCCTCTCGGGCCATCCGGCCTTCTAGTTTCGAGGTGGCGGTCGCCGCTTTGAGGGCCAATCGATTTCCCAGCAGCTTCGTTGGGACGCCATGCCTTGGATCGGACACCAGTGCATCCAGCACGGTCAGGGCCACCCCTGATCGAAAGGTCACAGTTTCAGGGGTTTCTGCACGTCCGGAGGTGACCCACGTCGGCAGCTTCGGTAGGGTGTTTGTGTCGTCATCGATAGCTGCAGGCTGATAAGTCATGGCACAAGGCTACCTCATAACGGCGCTTACATCCAGATAATAGCATCCAAAACGCCCCATCTTACAGCTCCTTTATATGTCCAATAAGTTTACATTATCGGACATATCAAGATACGCTCTTCACCATGTAAGTGTCGTTTTAGTTTCATGAGTGGATTCGGTCGAAATCGCCTCTCTTGTCGAGGAAATTTCCATTCAATCGGTGGACAGGCCTCTTGCTCAATCTGTGGACTCGTTCTGCTGCAGCGTCAATCATGCGCTTTCCTTTGCCTTTCCGTAGATCCCGCCCATCCGTGAGCCTGGCAATGGGGCGGAACGCTGGAACAGGACGAGGGCGGCCTCCGGCAGGACAGCGCCGGGCACCCGATCTGCACCGAAGAGATCATGTAGGATCACCAGCGTCAGAGCCCGCCAGCGCACTGAAAGGTGCTGAAGAAGCGCAGGCCGATCGACGGTCGGACGGACCTCGTAGGGACAATTCCAACCCGGTTCGTCGTACCAGAGCGCGAGGACCGGCCGGGCCGCACCGTCGCGATCGAGCGGCGCCCAC
>CAYZKE010000428.1:0-3305 GCA_964478505.1 uncultured Loktanella sp. | reverse complement strand
GCGGGTTACGCGGAAAGCTGCCCGAATGTCGGCACGCTTTTGAACAACCTGGAATTCTCGCTCGCCATGGAAAACGAGATCATGGGTGCGATCCTGAATGACGGGGCCGATCCTGCGGATGCCGCAACGGCTTGGTTGAAAACAAACCCTGATGCTTATGTGGCCTGGCTTGACGGTGTCACCACCAAGGACGGTGGTGATGCGGTCACAGCCGTGAACGCCGCCTTGGGCATGTAAGACGGTTTTGACAGGCCCCCACGCGGGGCCTGTCGCATTTAAGACGGAAGGTGCGGCATGGACTGGCTGACGGAGAACAAGATCCCGATTGGAGCATGGGCGAAATCCATATTTGATTGGATGAACAACAATCTCAGCTTCTTTTTTGACTGGCTGTCCGATACGATGGAAGCGCTGATCGACGCGATCCTCTGGGTGCTCGAAACGCCACATCCTTTCTTCATTATCGCCGCTTTTGCAGCCCTCACTTGGCTGCTGCAACGCAACTGGAAAACACCGCTCTTCATCGTGGTCGGATTCCTGTTCATCCTGAATCAGGACTACTGGGAAGAAACCATGCAGTCGCTGACACTTGTGCTTTCGGCCTGCGTCGTCTGCATGGGGATCGGGGTACCTGTGGGGATTGCCGCCGCGCATCGCCCGCGCCTCTATCGCGCGATGGTGCCGGTGCTGGACCTGATGCAGACGCTACCAACCTTTGTTTATCTGATCCCGGCGATTGTCTTTTTCGGCATCGGCATGGTGCCCGGCCTGATCGCAACAGTCATCTTTGTGCTGCCAGCACCGATCCGCCTGACCTATCTGGGCGTTGCCTCAACCCCCACGCCGCTCTTGGAAGCCGCCCAGGCCTTTGGTGCCACCAAACGCCAGGTGCTCTTCAAGGTCGAACTGCCCTCGGCCATGCCGCAAATCATGGCAGGGCTCAACCAAACGATTATGCTGTCGTTATCAATGGTGGTCATTGCGGCCCTTGTCGGGGCGAGCGGGCTTGGCGTGCCGGTGATCCGCGCGCTGAACACGGTGAATACGTCTCTCGGGTTTGAAAGCGGCTTTGTCATCGTCGTTGTCGCCATCATGCTGGACCGGATGCTGCGGGTGAAATCGAAATGAATGCTGTTGAATTTGATAACGTCTCGATCGTCTTTGGCGCACGGCCGGAAACCGCGCTGCCCCTGATGGACGAAGGGCTTGAGCGCCCCGAAATTCGGGAAAAAACAGATCAGATCCTGGGCGTGCATAATTGTTCGCTGAATGTCGAAGCGGGCGAAATTCTGGTGCTGATGGGCCTGTCGGGTTCAGGGAAATCAACCTTGCTACGTGCGGTCAACGGCCTGAACCCTGTGATCCGCGGCGCGGTGCGTATTTTTGACGGCAACTGGACCTGTGATGTCGTGAACTGTGCACCCAACGATCTGCGGCGGGTGCGGCGGGAATGCGTATCGATGGTCTTCCAGCAATTCGGCCTGCTGCCATGGCGTACCGTGCGCGATAACGTCGGCCTCGGACTTGAACTGGCAGGGATGGAGCCCGCCGCAAGGCGCGCACGCGTCGATCAGGAACTCGAGATGGTGGGGCTGGCCGACCGTGCCGATGCGCTGGTGGGGGAACTCTCGGGCGGGATGCAACAGCGCGTCGGGCTTGCACGCGCCTTTGCGACCGATGCACCGATCCTGCTGATGGACGAACCCTTCTCGGCGCTAGATCCGCTGATCCGCACGCGGCTGCAAGACGAGCTGCTGGAACTGCAAAAGCAACGCGGGCGCACGATCATCTTTGTCAGCCACGATCTGGATGAAGCCTTCAAGATCGGCAACCGCATCGCCATCATGGAAGGCGGTCGGATTGTCCAATGTGGCACCCCGCGTGATATTTTCACCAACCCCGCCAATGGCTATGTCGCGGAATTTGTGGCCCATATGAACCCACTGGGCGTGCTGACCGCACGTGATGTGATGACCGATGGGACCGCAGAGGGTATTGCAATTGATGTGGAAACACCGGTGCAGGAGATCATTGACAGGATTGACAGCACCGGTCTTCAGGTCACGGAAAACGGCGCGCCTATCGGCGTCGTCACCCAGGCGTCTCTGCTTGCAAGGCTCAGCCCGCAAACGGACTAGGCCTCCCATTTTCCATGTCCCTTCAAACTTCCGCCGGAGGCATCAAACCTTCGTCGCAGGCACAGCGGGCGTGATGTTGCGCCGCGCAACAGCCTCGCGCCACGTGATGAAACTGACCGAGGCCATAATCACAGCACCACCGAAGATGACCCAGCCATCCACGGCCTCACCGAAAACAACAGCCCCGAGCAAAACCGCCCAGACCAGTTGCAGGAACGTCACCGGTTGCGTCACCGTCAGCGGCGCTGCAGCAAAAGCCAGCGTCATGGAATAGTGTCCGGCCGTCGCAAAGCAGGCGACCAGAAACAACCATCCGAGCTGCGGTAGGGTGGGTGTAACCCACACTGCAAAGGCAAAGGGGGCCAGCCCCACGGTCACTGTGATCGACAGCATGCCAACCACCACAGGGGCCGATACCTCGCCTGAGAGTTGCTTGGCGATCAGATAGCCGATTGCAAAAAACACCGCCGTGCCCAGCATCGCGATATGGCCAAGCTCTACTTCGCGCATACCCGGGCGCAGGATAATGAACGCCCCGATCAACGCCATGATCACAGCGGCAAGACGGCGCGGCGGCAAACGTTCCCCCAGGAACAGTGCCGCACCCAATGACACATAGACCGGCGAGAGATAGTTCATCGCCGTCACCTCTGCGATGGAAATCCGCGCCATGGCAAAAAACCACAAGATCACCGCCAATGTGTGGACAGCCCCGCGCGCCCAGAAGAGCTTTTTCTGCCGCCCCGTCAGATGCGCCGCCAGAATGGGCCGGATCATTGGCAGCAAAAACACCAGCCCCAGCACATACCGCAAAAATGCAGCCTGTGCTGCCGGCACATCATCGCCCACATGTTTGACCACGGCGGTGACGGCCACGAACATCAGGCCGGTCACGACCATCCAGAAGATACCGGCCACAGGGCGGGATTGCGCTTTTGTTTCCATGTGCCATCCGTTGCACCGCAAGACGCCAAAGGCAAGCGCGCAGAAACCGCTGGATGAATGCGCGCAAGCGCCGTAACAACGCAAGGATGAAGATACTCTTTCTTGGCGATGTGATGGGCCGCGCGGGCCGTGCTGCGATTACCACCCACCTGCCCCGTTTGCGGGCCGAGTGGAAGCTGGATTTCGTCGTGGTGAATGGCGAAAACGCAACCTCTGGCATGG
>CAYZKE010000427.1:0-3375 GCA_964478505.1 uncultured Loktanella sp. | reverse complement strand
TGCGACTACTACCAGCAACACGGCCAGATGATGCCGGATGACTGGAAAGACCAGATTGGCGGCCATGACGCGATCTTCTTCGGTGCTGTGGGCTGGCCTGATACAGTGCCGGATCACGTCTCGCTCTGGGGCTCGCTTTTGCAGTTCCGCCGTGAGTTCGATCAATACGTGAGCCTGCGGCCTGCCAAGCTCATGCCGGGCGTGACCTCTCCTTTGGCGGGGCGCGGGCCGGGGGATATCGATATGATGATCGTGCGGGAAAACACCGAAGGCGAGTATTCATCCATCGGCGGACGCATGTACCCCGGCACCGAGCGCGAGATTGTGATGCAGGAAACCGTCATGTCACGCGTGGGCGTGGACCGGATTTTGCGCTACGCCTTCGATCTTGCGCGCAAGCGTGGAGGCAGACTGACCTCTGCGACCAAATCCAACGGGATTTCGATCACCATGCCCTACTGGGACGAGCGTGTTCTGGAGATGCAGAAATCCTATCCCGATGTCACGGTTGATAAATACCACATCGACATTCTGGCCGCGATGTTCGTGCTGCATCCTGACCGCTTTGACGTGGTTGTGGGCTCGAACCTGTTCGGTGATATCCTGTCCGATCTGGGGCCGGCCTGCACCGGCACCATCGGGATCGCGCCATCCGGCAACATTAACCCCGAGCACAAGTTTCCATCCCTGTTTGAGCCGGTCCACGGCTCTGCCCCTGATATCGCGGGCAAAGGCATCGCGAACCCGATCGGTCAGATATGGTCGGGTGCGATGATGCTGGAACATCTGGGGCATCCGGGGGCCGCGCAAGGCATCATGGCAGCCATCGAAACCGTTCTGACAGATCCCGCTTTGCGCACAGGTGACCTCGGCGGCACAGCGGATACAGTGACATGCGGCAAGGCTATCGCGGCGGCTGTCTGACACCCATAAAGCGGATGAGTACCTGTGCCGCAATAGCCTGTCTCAATGTCCCATTATGGCGGCGTAAATGCCGAATGCGCCGACCAGAACCAGACTGAGCGCCCAGACCACATCCAGATTGAACCATGTCCGCGAAAGGAACTTCAGGCCAAGCCAGAAGTAGATCACCACGGCGATCAGCCCGCCCGCGATTGTCATGGACAACGTGTGAACGGCCGCAACAGCAAAGGCCGTCATGATGTTATTCCCCATCAGATTTTGCGCTGCAAGGTGCCCCGCTTCTTCCTGACCAACAGCACAAATGCCCAGATAGATCGGGACAAGCATCAAACCCGCACCATGTGCCATCGCAGCAAGGAATGACCAAAGCGCAAGCCGCGCAGGATGCACCCGCGCCAGAATTTTCGGATGTCTGCGATTGATCAGCAGGTAACACCCCATTGCGATCACCAGCAGACCCGCGCCAATGCGGATTTCGACTTCCCACTGGATCAGGACGATCATCATGGAAAAAGGCAGCAAAATCCCGATCATCGCCAGAAAATGACCAAGGGCAAGCATCGCCAGCGCCTTTGGCATGGCCTTGTGCCGTCGCTCCATCAGGGCGGCAGAAACGGCCAGCGGCCAACCCATTCCGGGATTGATCCCGTGGTATAGACCAGAAACAATGACGGCCCCCCAAAGGGCCGCCACCGATGTCATTTCACCCAGCACTTAGACGGAAGGATAGCAGAAACTATCTGTAGAGCAGTCTCCGCCCTCAAGCCGTATCTGGTGCGCGCGCAAGCCCTTGGGGAAATCAATGTAGAAATCCTTGTTCAACGTCAGACCGCCGTTTTCGCCCACGTCGGCCATGACCATCTGACCGCCTTCATCGTCCGGGTAGAACTGATCGTCCCATGTCGAATAAAGCGAGTTTGTCCAATAGACGCGTTTGCCGTCACGGCTGATCTCGACCATTTGCGGGCCGTAAGCAAAGCCTTTGCCGTTAGGGTGCTTGTGACCCTTGGCGATCCCGCCAAGTTCGACCTTGCCCGCCAGGACGGGGTTCATGGGGTCCGAGACGTCATATTGTTGCATCTCGCCCATGCCCCAACACGCGACATAGAGATACTTGTCATCAAGGCTCAGGTCGATGTCAGTGACGAGCGGCGGTACAGCACCAAAGCCTTGCAAAAGGGGCGGCAGGTTGGCCGGATCTTCGGGGCGAGGGTCAATCGTGATTGTCTTCTTGGCCTGCCAGACGCCGTCATCGTCGCGCCACCATGTAAAGATAGCACCCTGAAGGTTTGTGGTATCAACGACAACGCCGCAAAAGCCATAGGATTTGGTCGGATCATGCGCTGGCCGGATTTCCAGAGCCATCTGGTAGTTTTCGCCAAAGTCGATTGTCTGAATGTTCTTGCGCGCCCGAAGGTCCCAAAAATGGATCGAGTGACCGTATTTATTGGACAAAAGATCCTCGGGAACGATGCCGCTCTCGAACTGGGGCGGCAGGCCCCATTCGGAACTGACCATATAGTCCTGCGGCAGGTTCCACCAGAAATCATAGTGCTTGTCCTGCTTGCCGCGATCCATCTCGTATTGGCCGATGATGTCAAAGGTTTCGCAGTCCATGATAAAGATACCCGGAGGTCCGTCGGTGCCGTCTTTACCACCGCCGCCGAGACAGGAGACATAGATGCCTTCCGGTCCGCAATGGATTGTATGGGGGCGCGAATAGCCGGTCTTGGCAAAAAGTTCCTCAGGCTCAATCGTCTTGTGGATATGGGCCTTGAGGGGATCTTTGACATCGATCACATAAATCCGCGAAGAGCGGATACCAGGGACGATGAGGTACCGGCGCTCGAGAAAGGCGTGCCCGGAAAGTGGCGAAAGCGAGGACGAACAGGCGTTCCAGCCAAAGTGGTGAAACTCGTCGCCTTTGTTGGGAACAATCACCTGATGGACAATCTGGCCATAGGTATCCGAACCCGGTTTGAGGTCTATGACCGCGATACCATCAGACTGCGATCCATCAGGGCTCAGCATGACGGTAAAGGCATAATTCTCGATCGGCGCTTCCATCGCCAGTTTAGGTGACGCGTGGAATGTCGGGTCAGGTCTCAGATTCATGTCGTTCCTCCCAGTTTGAAATGAATGTCTTCGTTTGCCTCTTTCGGTTGTTAAGAGTGGCGGCGCGCAGAGCGACTGCGACTACCCAGACGCTAACACCAGAGTCGCCCAATCGCCGAGTCATATTGTTGGCGCGGTTCAGGGGGCAAGACAACGCCTTCCACCCAGAGCTAGGTTTGTTTCGGAAATTCCGAAGTCCCCGATATGTGCATCTTGACCTCAATTCGCCGGTACAATAGATGCGTAAAAGTTCGCGGGCGTTGTGTAATGGTAAGACCCTTGCCTTCCAAGCAAGAGACGCGGGTTCGATTCCCGCCGCCCGCTCCAATCCTCTCC
>CAYZKE010000426.1:0-3389 GCA_964478505.1 uncultured Loktanella sp. | reverse complement strand
CGCGATGCCTTCATCGGTGGACAGGCCGTACTCGGCCAGAAAGACTTCCATAAGCCCCGGATCAGAGCTGTTGCGTATTTGGGTGACGAGCTCTGCTGCACGCTTACAAATCCGCGCGCGGTCTTGTGGTGTCAGCTGGGCTGCCGCAACAAGCGCCTCAACAGCGCTGTCTTCGTCCTGATACATGGACAAGTCAATCTGGTGACGGACATCTGTTGAATGATCGCGGGGCATGGCAGGCTCCTTTCTGGATTTGTCCTACTCTAGCAAGAAATACATGGCCATTCTCACTGCAATGTGCCAATCTCGCGGGCGGTTTAACTTATTAACTGGATGAATCATGGCTGAAACGCCTGTTGGGCTGGATCGGTTTGATCTCAAGATACTTGATATCCTCACGGTTGAGGGCCGGATCAGCGTCACCGAGCTTGCCCGCAGGATCGGTTTGTCGAAATCGCCCACGCAGGCGCGGCTGAAAAGACTGGAAGATCACGGTATTATCCGCGGTTACCGCGCGCTTTATGATCCGATCCGGCTGCGCCGCGACCATGTTGCCTTCGTCGAAGTCAAGCTGTCGGATACGCGTGAACGCGCATTAGCCGCATTCAATAGTGCGGTTATGCTGGTACCGGAAGTCGAGCAGTGTCATTTGATCGCAGGGGCATTTGACTATCTGCTGAAAGTCCGCACCGCAGGCATGCCGGGCTACCGCGCTGTTCTGGCAGAAAAAATATCGACATTGCCGCATGTCGCAAGCACCTCGACCTATGTCGCGATGCAGGCGGTCAAAGAAGAAGGGCTGTCACCTGTCGCACCCGGTGCGGGTGGTGGTGCTTGACGGAACTGCGTTGTGGCGCAGATACTTCATTCATGAAATGGATGATCCCCCTTTGCCTGACGGCCACGCCTGCGCTGGCACAAACCTGCCCCGAGGCGCCTGACCACAGCGCACGCATGTCCGAGATTTTGTCTGAACTCGGGAAAGCGCAGACTGAAATGGCGGGCCGCGAACTTTCCAATGGTCTTTGGGAGCTTTGGACCGACGCGCCCGACGCCACAGCACAAGCGATGCTGGACGAGGGCATGTCACGGCGCGGTGTTTATGATTTTCTGGGCGCGCGCACCGTCTTCTCGCGTCTGATCGACTACTGCCCCGACTATGCCGAAGGCTACAATCAACGTGCCTTCGCCAGTTTCCTCAGCAAAGACTACGAAGGCGCATTGGCCGACCTTGACCGCACCCTGGAGATTATTCCCAACCACGTTGGCGCGTTATCCGGCAAGGCGCTGACCCTGATTGCCATGGGGCGCAACGAAGAAGGGCAGGCGGTTCTGCGCGCAGCGGTTGCACTGAACCCGTGGCTGTCGGAACGCGCGCTGCTTGATCCGCCCTTGGGCACAGAACTCTGATCACGGCTTGCCCAGCGCGGCAGAGCGTCATAGGAATAGCGCCGTGCCCGCGTGGTGGAATGGTAGACATCGGAGACTTAAAATCTCTTGGCCGTAAGGCCGTGCCGGTTCGAGTCCGGCCGCGGGCACCACAGATTGAGATAAACATCGGAAATCATACGCGTTGATGGTGATGATTGCCGTTGTCAGCGGGCACGTGGTAATCCTTAGCCGAGATAAAGCTTGCAGGAATTGACCGCCATGACGCTACGACCACGCAACATCGACCCCCGCAAGTGTTTCATAGCAGGAAAGTGGGTTGACGCGTTCTCAGGCGAGACCCTTGCGCTGATCAACCCCTCTGATGGCAGCACCCTGTGCGAGATCGCCCGTGGCGGGGCCGATGATATCGCGGCGGCGGTCGCGGCGGCAGAAGCGGCGCTATCGGGCGCATGGGGCAAAGCGACGGCGGCAGAACGCGGGCGTATGCTGGCCAAGATTGGTCAGGCGGTGCTGGCGCATGTGGATGAGTTGGCGCAACTGGAAGCGATGGATGTGGGAAAGCCGCTGAAACAGGCGCGCGCAGATGTGTTGGCGCTCGCGCGTTATCTGGAATTCTACGGCGGTGCCGCGGATAAGGTGCATGGAGAGACGATCCCTTATCTGGATGGCTATACCGTCTATACCCTGCGCGAACCGCATGGTGTGACCGGCCATATCATCCCTTGGAACTATCCGATGCAGATTATCGGGCGCTCGGTGGGGGCTGCTTTGGCGATGGGCAATGCCTGTGTTCTCAAACCCGCCGAAGAAGCCTGCCTGACCGCCTTGGCATTTGCCGAAATCGCCAGAGCAGCGGGATTGCCGGATGGCGCGCTGAATGTGGTGCCGGGATTGGGTGCCGAGGCGGGGGCTGCTTTGTCTGCGCATAAGGGCGTGCACCATATTTCGTTCACCGGCTCGGTTGGTGTGGGCAAACTGATCCAGCAAAGTGCCGGTGCAAATGTCGTGCCGGTGACGCTGGAACTCGGGGGGAAGTCACCGCAGGTGGTGTTTGACGATGCGGATATCGCGGCTGCTTTACCGTTCTTGGTGAATGCAGGCATCCAGAATGCAGGACAGACCTGTTCCGCTGCATCGCGGATATTGGTGCAACGCGGTGTTTATGATCAGGTGGTCACCGAAATGGCCGCCCGCTACGCAAAGCTGCGGGCAGGTCCCGCAATGGCGGATCTGGATGTGGGGCCTTTGGTGTCGCTCCGGCAAAAAGATATCGTTGAGGGCTTTCTGGCGCAGGGTAGCGATCTGGAGGTGGCAGCACGCGGGCAGATTGTTGAGGACGCCCCGGCAGGTGGGGCCTATGTTGCACCTACTCTTTTTGCAGATGTCGCGCCTGATCACACGCTGGCGCAGGATGAAATCTTTGGGCCTGTGCAGGTCATTATTCCCTTCGAGGATGAGGCAGAGGCAATCGCCATCGCCAATGGCACCGCGTTTGGCCTTGTCGCGTCTTGTTGGTCCGAAAACGGAGCACGGCAGATGCGCATGGCGCGTGCGCTGCGGGCGGGGCAGGTGTTTATCAACAACTATGGCGCAGGTGGCGGGGTGGAACTGCCCTTTGGCGGTCGGGGCCTGTCCGGTCATGGGCGCGAAAAGGGCTTCGAGGCGCTTTATGGCTTCTCGGTGCTCAAGACCGTCGCGGCACTGCATCATTAACGCGACGATGGCAAAACCTGCCATTGTCTTGTTGGGCTAAAACCACGACCATGGTCAGGAATGACAAGTCGATCCCGCCCTTTTGATCCGATGGACCCACTGTAATGAACACCCTTGGCATTGATCTTGGCGGAACAAAGATAGAGGCGCGTGTCTTTGATGCCGCTTGGCAAGAGATCGCCCGCCACCGAATCCCGACCCCCGAAGGTTATGACCAACTCGTAAATGCGGTCGTTGATCAGATCGCCTGGGCCTCGGACGCTGCGGGCACGGTTGCCGCGGTT
>CAYZKE010000425.1:0-3401 GCA_964478505.1 uncultured Loktanella sp. | reverse complement strand
CCCGAACGTCCCCCGTGGTGTCGCATAGACAACGTCCGTGCCGATCGAGCCAATCATCAGGCCCAGAAAGCCCGCGATCAGACCTTTGACCATGTCCTGTGCCGCAATCGACGCGATAAGCGAGATGCCGAACAGCATTACAACGATCATCTCGACCGAGTGCATGTAAAAGCCGACCCGCGCGAGGATCGGCATGGCGGCAAGCGCGATAATCGTGGTCAGCAACCCGCCGATGCAAGAGGCCACAAAGGAAATTGCCAAGGCTTGTTGCCCCTTGCCCTGCTTGGCCATCGGGTAGCCATCCAAGGGCGTCGCGGCTGCACCGGCGGTGCCGGGAATATTGACAAGGATGGCAGGAATACCCGCGCCCATGCGTGCGGAGCAATAGAGCGAGATCATGAACACCAGACCCGTCTGAAGTTCCATCGCGAGCGTGAGTGGCATGAGGATGATGATCGTATTCGCCGCCGAGAAACCGGGAATACCGCCAACAATCAGACCCAGAAAAATCGTCGGGATAATGAGATACCAATAGCCAATCGTTTCAACGAACACCTCGGCCAGGATTGAGAGTGTGCTGTTATCCATTTGTCAGCACCGCCTGCATTGTATTTTCGAACCAGCCACGCGGGAAGCGCGTATCGAACGCCCATATGAAAACGGCCCAGCCAGTCAATGACATCGCGCCCGCAACCATCGCGATGAAGGCGGCGTCGCGTCCTTTGGCCAGCATCAGCATGCTGCTGGCAAGAAACAGGAACGTCGTCAGCGTAAAGCCCAGCCGATCAATCAGGACGACATAGCCGATCGTCGTCGCGAGAAGCCAAATACGCCCCGTGCGGATGTCATTCATCGTCACGAGGTTTCTGAACCCCAGCGTTCCTTCACCACGATTGAGTGCGAGTATACAGCGGATGAAAAAAATCGCACACACGACAAGCAGAGTGCCGCCCACCAGAAACGCACTGACCTGTGCGGTCCAGGGCGAGTTCCAGATGGTCGAGAAGAAGTACAAGGTGAAAGCAACCGCGATCACGGGGATGACAAGTTCCCCCCCGATCTGGCGGGAAGATTTTTGGTTATCCGAGGGCATGTGACTGCTATCCTATATGTGGGCCAAATGGGTCGTGGGCCGGCGGCAAACTTGGCCGCCGGTCCGCTTGTGTTAGGCGCCTGTCAGCAACGTTTTGTAGCGCTCGCCAAGCTCAAGCATCGACTGTTTGAAAGCTTCGCATTCCTCGACACCCGCATAAACGAGGTACTCCGGTGTGCCGCTGGTCGCGATATAGGCCTCCATCAGCCTTGGATCGTCGAAGGTCTCTCTGAAGGTCGAGGTCAGTTTCTCGAAGCGGTCAGGATAGTCGTCCGCGGCCTTCTTATGGATGCCAAAGGCCCGTGCCGACAGCATTTCAGGCAGGTCCATGCCATAAGCGTCGTTGATGTCTGGCGCATTATCAAGCGCTTCGCCCACGATGTTCTTACCAAACACCAAAAGCGTCTTGACGCTATCGCCCGCTGCGATCACCGAACCCGAGGTCAAAACCGAGAAATCAACCTCTCCGGTCACAGCACCTGCAACGGTCCCCTTACCGCCCTGCAGCGGGATCAGGTTGAACTCGATGCCAAGCTGTTCGCCAAGCGCAAGCAGACCGATTGAGGCGGGGTGCGCCATCCGGCTGGTGCCGACGGTAAGCTTGCGGGTCTTTGAGGCGGCGATGATATCATCCATCGTCTGAAGCGGGCTTTCTGCCCCGACGAAGAGGCAGCAAGGATCCTTATCGACCTGACCGAAATAGAAGTAATCGTTCACGTCAAAGGTGGGTTCCTGCATGGCCCAGTTGAGCACTTCAGGCCCCATATTGCCGAAGATCAGGTTGTAGCAATCAGGCTCTGCCTTGCCCATGTAGATTTCATAGCCAACACGACCGGACGCACCGGGATAGAAACTTGGTTCGAAATCGGTCCCCAGTTTTTCTTTCCAGACACTGGAAAACGCGCGGAAGTTGCGGTCTGCACCGCCACCCTCTGACGTCGGGACGTAGACATTTATATTGCTCTCCGGAAAATCTGCGGCGAAGGCGATATGCGGCGCGGCAAGCGTCATGCCTGTTGCTGCAACACCTGTCCGCAAGAACCGGCGGCGGTTTAGAGTTGTAAGTTTAGTCATTGAAGTTCCTCCCATATTTGTCTTTGGCGCTTGTGTTCCTCAAGTCCACGCGGGCAGCGCCCTCATCGCGCGCGTCATTAGTTTGCTCCTTGTGTTCCTCCTAAAATCAATGCGGTCCCCCCTGACCAGATGAGCCGCAGCGCCAGAACGGTCAGAACCGCGTTCAGCGCGAATACAAAGCGGCGTTCGTCAATCCGCGCCAACAAAAGCCGGCCCGTCAGCGTGCCCAACACCCCAAAGAAGATCAAAAGCGCGATCAATCCGGCCCATGCTGAAAACGCAAAACCAAGAAACCCGAAGGCGATTGTCTTTAGCAGATGCTGCACTGTCATCAGCATCGCATGTGTCGCCACATGGGCGTGGCGCTCAAGGTTTTGCGCCCTGACGTAGGTGGCCACAAACGGCCCCGTGCCGCCAAAGAACATCGTCAAGAAGCTTGAAACAGCCCCTGTAAAGATCCCCGATCGGCGCAAAAACGCGGGCGGTTTCGTCAGGATCGACCACAGGATAAACAGACCGACACCGACCTGAATCCAGCCCGGATGCAGTTGCACAACCACAGACCCGCCCAGCAAAATGCCGATCACTGCACCGGCAGTGAACCCGGCCAGCAGATCCAGCCGCATATATTTGGTCATCAGTGCTGCACGCCCGACATTGCTGCCAAGCTGCACCAAACCGTGGACCGGTATGATGGCGGCCGCAGGCAAGAGCGTTGCCAGAACCGCGAGCATCACCGCGCCTCCGCCGATGCCGAAGGCGACCGTAATGAACGATCCCGCAAAGCTAACCGCCAGCAGCGTTCCTGCGATCGGCCAACCCAGCCCGGCATGAAGCGCCTCAATCATCGCGTCATGTCTCCATGACCGAGGGGTGAAACAGGGCTTCGGGTTCAACCAGTGACTTGGCCAGATGCTGCTCTACCGAATACCGGCAGATCGTTGCGATCTCGGCCCTGTTCGCGGCAAAGCCGTAGCTCCAGTAATCCGGCCCCAAGGTAGCGAGGGTGCGTTCCATTGATGCCCCAAGCCAAGGCAGCGTCAGGCGATTTGCATTGCCAAGCCAGACCGAACGCAGCCTGTCCATCGCGGCATCCCGCGCGGCGACAAAGCCATCGTAAAGGTCACGCACCAGTTGGGGGTTTTCATCAGCAATGGATTTGCGCACACCAATCAGATGCATGATGGGGAAAAAGCCGGTCTTGCGATGATAGTCCTGCTCGGCTTTCTCGAAG
>CAYZKE010000424.1:0-3402 GCA_964478505.1 uncultured Loktanella sp. | reverse complement strand
ATGGAGTCTCGGACGCGGATCGCAGCGCCATTGTTGCGCAATTCGGTGATGCCGCAATCAATCGCGCCTCAACCACATGGCGCGGTCTGACGGATGCCGAAAAGGACGCAGAACCTGCCGATCTTCTGGCCGCCCATCCGACCCTGATGAAACGCCCTGTCATCGAGGTGGATGGTGCATGGACAATCGGCTGGAAAGCGGATGTGCAGGCAAAATACCTTGGCTACTGACGTTTGACTGCTTATGTGATGATTTGAGCAGTAAGGAGACGAACAATGCGCAACGCCGCAAGCGTACTTGGCCTCATCGGTGGTCTGATCGGTATTCTCGTCGGTCTGTTCGGTTATGGATATGCCGAATTGTCTGAGCGTCATTCCGAGGTGGGTGAGCTTTTCGGCTTTCTTGAAAATCCGGGCTTTATCCGTTTTGCCAGCTTTATCGCACCCCTTCTGGCGATTGCCGGCGGCGCTATGGCCAAGGCTCGCGCCCTGTGGGGCGGTCTTTTGATGCTGGTCAGCGCATTTTGTTTCTATGCGGCCTTCGGGTTCAATGTGGGGACAATGTTCCCGATCGGTTTTGTGGCACTCGGTGGCTTGCTTGCGATTGCGGCGGGCAAACCCGACGAGCCTAAGGCGCATTTCTGAAGATCAGACGGTCCACCGACAGCGCGCCTGCGCCTTTCAGCACCAGGATCATCAGGCAAAGCACCCAGAACGCCCGTTGATCAAGGATCAGCGCGTCTGACATACGGTCAAACCACGCGCCCAATGTGCCTTCGTGGCTGATACCGCCATGGCCGAAAAGGTCGGTCAGGGATTGCATGATGATAAAGCCGATCATGCCGATTGATGTCAGACGTGTCAGCAGGCCGACCACGATCAGGAGAGGCAAAAGAAACTCTGCAATTGTGCCGCCGGTCGCCACAGCCCAGTGAAAGACTGTGAGTTGCGATGTGTCATAGCCTGCCGCTTCCATGGCTTTGGGGAAGATCTGAACATAGGCACCGGCAGAAGGTTGCAGAAACCCGAAAATTCCGTCGCCCAGTTTGGTCAAACCTGAATTCCAATAATAGATCAGCAGGACACCGGCAAAAACCAGCCGTGCGAGGATTGGTAGTATCGCATCGCCAAGGCGGTTGATCGGCTGGGCCAACTGGGAAAGCGGCATAGTGGTCATTGCAATGGGCCTTTCAGTAAATTTCAGTCACAGCGCCCTGCGCCAGAAGCAACCCGAGAACAGCACCCAGATCAAGACTGTCATCTGCGGTCGCGATGGTCTGGCCTAGAGTTTCCCCCGCTTTGAGCGCATCAATGCAGGTTGCAGCGGCGGCATTGATCAGATGCAATGTCGGATCAAAACCGGCCCGTGCGATCATCACAGCCTCGGGCCGCATCACCGGTTTGGGTGCGTCGGGTTCCGTGTTGGCGCGGTAGATTGCGTGGATTGGATAGTCTGAGCTGATCGTATGTATGGAAGGAGCAATGCGCAGTCGCACACCCATCAGCGCATCGGCCGCAAGAGCCGTCAGCGCCTCGGCTGCAATCGGTGCTGCATCAGCGGCATGATAGGCATGGCGCATGGCAAGCTCGATGCGCGCGATATCGGGCAGGTAGGGAAAGGATTGCGTTGGTTTGAAACGGGCCAGAAACCCGGGCATCGCGTCACCGTAGAACATCATCAGCGGGGTCTTGGGCGGATTCTGGCGCAGGTAAACACCGGCCATCGCGCGAAAGAATTCATCGCCAACCAGTTTGCGCACGACAGGGAATGCGGCCTCGAGCGCGTCAGAGAGACCGACGGCCACGTTGTTGCGGTAGACATCAAAGCGTTTACCGGCGGCCTTGCCATCGGGATTAAGGATGCCAGCAGGCACAGCTGCCGCAGGGTCCAACATCGCGGCTCTGAAAGCGGCTTGTGTGACGGTCATGACGTCATCATCGCCAGCGCGCGGTCGGCGCGCGCGATTTCACCGGACAGAACGGCCCATTCCGGCACATCCGTATCCCATTCAATCAGGAGCGGTTTGGGCCCGCATTTGGCCAGCGTGTAATCCAGCAGGGCCCAAACCGGATCAACCACCGCTTTGCCGTGGCTGTCGATCAGGAGGGGCGCACCTGTTTCGTCTTCATCCTCGTCATGTCCGCCGAGATGGATTTCGCCAACAGCGGCGAGCGGGAAGGCGTCGATATAGTCTTGTGGTGAGGTCTTGAGGTTGGTGGCGCTGACAAAGACGTTGTTGACGTCCAGCAGCAGCCCGCAGCCTGTGCGCTGTGTGAGTGCGCGCAGAAAATCGGTTTCCGACATCGTGCTTTCGGCAAATGCCAGATAGCTGGAGGGGTTTTCCAGCAACATGGGGCGCCCGACCGTGTCTTGGACTTGGTTGATGTGAGAGGCGACACGGTCGAGCGTCTGGGGGGTGTAGGGGAGTGGTAGCAGGTCGTTGTAGAAATGGCTGTCGTGCGTGGACCACGCCAGATGTTCAGAGAAACTGGCGGGGTTGAGCCATGAAATCAGGTGCTTGAGGCGGGCAAGGTGATCTGCGTCAAGAGCGCCTTCACCACCGATCGACAGGCCCACGCCGTGAACAGAGATGGGAAAGCGTTCGGCAAGGTGGCGTAGTTGCGCAATCGGGCGGCCGCCGTCGCCCATATAATTCTCGGCATGAACTTCCAGCCAACCGAGCTGGCCGGGGTTTTCCGTGATGTCACTGTAGTGCTGTGCCTTGTAGCCCACGCCGGGACGTGCGGGCAGGGTGGGGTTTTGTATTGCGTCGAACATGGCAAGGCACCTTTGGGCAGAGGAGACGTAAGGTGGAACAGGTTCCACCTTACGCTGTGGTCAGCTTATGCAGGCAGATCGCGGTCGAGGGCTTCCAGCGAACCCATACGTGCCATGCCGTCGTCAGCTGCAGGCAGTTCCATGGTTTCGCAGGTGCCGGCAGGGACCAGCGTCCAGGCGTTGCCCTGGTAGTCAACGGTAGACGTGCCCGCACATGTCGTGCCTGGACCTGCGGCGCAGTCGTTCTCGCCAGCCAGCGAGACGCCGAAGCATTTTACGTTTTCCTGTGCTGCGGCAGTTGTTGCAAGGCCGGCAACAGCGGTGGCAACGGCGCTCGCGAGGAAAAGTGTTTTTGTAGTGTTGGACATGAAAAATCTCCTTTGGTTGGGTCAGCAATAATCTCTCACCGTTGATCGGCGATGACCAAACCCTAGCGGCCAATCGCGCCTGCGCGCTATTCACAGGGCTGTGCATCGCGCCCGCGTGAGGTGACGTGAGACTGTTTTTGCCTGCGACAGCCTGCCGCATCCGTTATTTCCCATAAAAAACAAAGAACCCGCCGATGGGGGTATCGGCGGGTTTGTTACAGCTTCCAGCGCTGGAATGTTACAAAAGGTCGGGTGG
>CAYZKE010000423.1:0-3416 GCA_964478505.1 uncultured Loktanella sp. | reverse complement strand
CTGGTGATGCCCCCCGATTTCGTCAGCGTGATCGGGGCTTTGTTGCCGATCGCGCTGTGTGGCCGTTCCTCATTGTAGTATCTACGCCAACTCTCCAACTTTTCGGCCGCATCTGCAAGCGTCAGGACCAGTGGGCGTTTAGGCACTCGGCACGGAACCGGCCATTGAACGCTTCGATGAACGCATTGTCTGTCGGTAAGCGTTAGCTGGATGGCACCAGCGGATTAGCTTGACGGCGCAAATTTCCACGGCAGAAGGTCGTCAAGGCGGCTTTGCGGGTGGCCGTTGGCGATTGCTGAGAGGGTGGCCTTGAGATAGGCGAAGGGTTCGACGCCGTTGATCTTGCAGGTCTCTATCAGCGAGGCGATGCGGCCCCATGCGATGCCGCCTTCGTCGTGGCCGGCGAAGAGCGCGTTTTTGCGATTGAGGGCGATGGGGCGGATGAGGTTTTCGACGCGGTTGTTGTCGATCTCGACGCGGCCATCGGTCAGGAAGGTTTGCAGCCCATTCCAATGGTTATGGATGTAGGTCAGCTTTTCGCCGAGCCGGGATTTACTGGAGACTTTGCGGCGTTGCGCCTGAAGCCAGTCGCCGAAGGCTGCGACCAGCGGCGCGGTGCGGGCCTGACGGGCTGATAATCTCTGGCCGGGCGAGATACCGCGGATATCGGCCTCGACGGCGTAAAATTCGGCGATCCGGTGCAGCCCTTCTGCGGCGATCTCTGATCCGTCGCGGTCGAAGACTTCTTTGAGCTTGCGGCGCGCATGCGCCCAGCAATGGGCCACCCGAATGGGCGTACCACCCTTGCGCGAAGGTTTGGTCAACCGATTATAGCCCTGATACCCGTCGATCTGCAGGATGCCATCGAAGCCGGTGAGGAAGGTTTCGGCATTCTCACCCGCACGACCCGGGGCATAGAAGTAAACCACGCCGGGCGGGTCCTCACCGCCCCAAGCTCGGTCGTCGCGAGCCAACGCCCAAAGATACCCGGTCTTTGTCTTTCCGCGCCCCGGGTCCAGCACCGGAGCCGTTGTCTCGTCCATGAACAGCTTGCCGGATCGTTTCAGATGGTCGGCCAGCCGGTCGACAACCGGCTTCAAATGGAACGCCGCTTTTCCGACCCAATCGGCCAGCACCGCGCGGTGCAGATCAAGCCCTGCGCGCGCCAGTATTTGGCTCTGGCGGTATAAGGGAAGATGGTCCGCATATTTGCTGACCAGCACATGAGCGATGGTGGCCTCGGTCGGCAGGCCGCCCATGATCAGATGCGATGGCGCTGATGCCTGGGTGACCCCGTCGGTGCAGGTCCGGCAGGCATACTTCGGGCGCACGGTGACGATGACGCGCAGCTGGGCAGGCACGATGTCCAGCCGCTCGCTGCGGTCTTCGCCAATTCTGTGCATGACACCGCAGCCGCATGGGCAGATCAGGCTGTCAGGTTCGATGACCTCTTCGATGCGCGGCAGCGCAGCGGGAAGGTTGCCGATGGTGCGCTTGGGCGACGGTTTGGCCGTCCCGTCGCCCGCTTTGGCGGCCTGTTTTTCTTTTTCCGCCTCGACCTCGGCCAGCGCGATGGACAGATCCTCGAACGCCAGTTGTCGCTCATCCTCGGACAGCTTCTCTGACCGTTTGCCATGCAGGGCGTGGTTCAGTTCAGCGATCAGATGTTCCTGCCGCTTGGTGATATCCTTCAGCGCTGTCACCTCATCCATCAATGCCAGAACCGCTGCGCGCTGCAAAACCGGGATGGCAGAAAGATCAAGAATGGGGGCTGTTTGCATAGGCCAGAGCTACCACAAAGCCCCAGTAAAAACACGCAAAACCAGGCGGTTGATTCACTCTGCCGCAGATGGTGGGCGCCTCTCCAGCGCCTTTACCTTCCGCCAGTCCAGACCTGCAAACAGCGCCTCGAATTGGGCATGGTTCAGCGCCATTATCCCAGCCTTGATCGCGGGCCAGGTGAAGGTCGAATCCTCCAGCCGCTTATACGCCATTACCAGACCGGTGCCGTCCCAATACAAAAGCTTTAGCCGATCCGCCCGGCGTGAGCGGAACACAAACACTGTGCCGGTGAACGGATCCTTGCGCAGCACTGATGACACGAGCGCGGCCAGGCCATCATGACCCTTCCTGAAGTCCACAGGCTGCGTCGAGACCAGAACCCGCACCCGATTGGACGGGAACATCATGGCCGCGCACCGATCGCCCGTACAATCTCACCAACCCGCGCAGCCCCTGTGGCGCCATCAAGCCGGATTGTCACCTGGCCGATGCAAATCTCGATAGGACCAGATGGTGCAACGTCAGACTTGGCCAGATGTGCAGACGCTACTGGCACAGGAGCATCGCCGCCATCATCCGCCACTACAATCGACGCAAAACAAAAGTCATCGTCTTCAACTGCGGGCAAAACCAACCTGCCATCGCGCGCCCGACTGCGCCATTCCGATAAATGGTTCGCCCGAAGCCCATACCGGGCAGCAACCCCGTTCACTGTCGCCCCAGGCTTCAAGCTCTCAGCCACGATCCGCGCCTTGACCTCATCCGGCCAGCGTCGCTGACCATTGGTCCGTATGTCCACCCCGTAGTCCCTGAGAAACTCCACCGTAGTCGCCATCGCGAAACTCCTGCCCTAATCTCCGTCAGGTGCGAAATCTCAGGTCAGGTGAGAATTGGGAAGGTGCGGGCCAGGAAACGCTTACGTCTGTCGGCTTTCCCGGCCGTGAGAAGTCGAGCGTGACACCGCGCTGATAGGCCCAGAGGTCCATGTCGCGGGAGATGAACTCGCTGCCCTGATCGACCCGGATCGTCTTCGGATAGCCCGACCTGCGGCACACCCGGTCCAGCGTCGCCACGACATCCTCCCCGCGATAGCTGAACCGCGCGTCGAGCACCGGAACGTATTGCGAGAACGTGTCCACGACCGTCAAAACCCGAAGCTTCTTGCCCGTCGCCAGTTGGTCATGGACAAAATCCATCGCCCAGACATCGTTCGGCCCGACGGCTTCGGCACGGTCATCGCGCAGCTTGGCCTTCACCCGCCGCTTTGGCGTCTTGTTCCTCAACTGCATGCCCAACTCCCTGTAAATACGATAGACTTTCTTGATGTTGATGCCCCAGCCCTCGCGGTCCAAGAGCACATGAACCCGGCGATAGCCGTAGCGCACACGTGTCTCGCAAATCTCCCTGATCCGCTATTCCACGGCAGCCTGATCGGCGCGGCGGGATTTGTAGTGGAACGTCGAACGATCAAATCCGATGGCGCCACACGCCGTCCGGATCGAGACCGCCCAATCGCTGCACATCCCGCGAACCAGCTCGCGCATCCGACCAGGCTTCAGATCTTTCGCCGGATGACGTCCTGCAACATCTCGCGGTCCAGCGTCAGATCGGCGACGATCTTCTTCAGCCGCCCG
>CAYZKE010000422.1:1931-3419 GCA_964478505.1 uncultured Loktanella sp. | reverse complement strand
CCGGCCAGATCGTTCACCCATTCATGCGCCTCATGGGTGGTGCGTTCAAAGACATGGATCATCCGGCTCATCACAATTCCTTTCCATCAGGTTCCTGCGCAAGTGGTAGCGCATGGTGCCATGTCGGAATTGATCAAAATCAAAGTACCCCGAAGGCGAAGCTGACATAGCTAGGAGGTCTTGATTGGCGGCGGAATTTGTCCGCCCGACCCTATAGCGATGGAAGGATAGGCAGGTGAATCTTGAAGAACGCAAAGCACAGATCGAAAACCGGATTGCAGAGCTGACTGCGCATATGCAGAAGATTTCCGACGATCTTGATCAACCCCTTCCGGCCGATCTTGAAGATCAGGCTATTGATCTTGAAGACGACGAAGTCCTGAGCAGCCTTGGACAGAGCAATCAGAAAGAGGTGGGGCTCTTGAATGATGCGTTGAAACGCATCGCGAAGGGCACCTATGGCATTTGCGCCAAATGCGGAGGTGACATCTCTCCGGAACGTCTGGATGCCGTGCCCTACGCCGTCACCTGCCGCAAATGTATGGGGTAGGATTGATTTCGATCAATGAAGGCGCTGAGCCATCTATATATTCCAATATCGTAATGTATTTATGAGGAGAAACTGATGCCTTATCCTGTTGATATGACGATCAAACCCCATGTTTCGCCCTTCTTTGACGAGGCAACAAATACGATCAGCTATGTCGTGTCGGAACCTGATGGCGATCATTGTGCGATCATTGATAGCGTGCTGGACATCGACTATGCCGCAGGCCGCCTAACCTATGACAGCGCCGATGCGCTGATCGCCGAGGTGCAGCGCCGCGACCTAAAGCTGGACTGGATCATCGAGACTCATGTGCACGCCGACCACCTGAGCGCAGCCCCCTATATTCAGGAAAAGCTGGGTGGCAAGATCGGTGTCGGTGAAAAGATCACAGTTGTGCAGGACACCTTTGGCAAGATCTTTAACGCAGGCACGGAATTCCAGCGCGACGGATCGCAGTTTGATGCTTTGTTCAAAGAAGGCGACACCTATCAGATCGGGAATATGCAGGCCTTTGTCATTGCCACGCCGGGGCATACGCCTGCCTGCATGGTGCATGTCATCGGTGACGCTTGTTTTGTCGGTGACACGCTCTTTATGCCCGACGGCGGGTCTGCACGTGCCGATTTCCCCGGTGGTGACGCGGGCACGCTTTATGACAGCATCCAGAAGGTGCTGGCCCTGCCTGACGACATGCGTCTTTTCATGTGCCATGACTACGGCCCCAATGGCCGCGATATTAAGTGGGAAACCACTGTCGCCGAGGAAAAGGCCCATAATATCCACGTAGGCCGCGGCAAGACGCGCGACGAGTTTATCAAGTTCCGCACAGAACGCGATGCGACGCTGGATATGCCCCGCCTGATTATTCCGTCGCTACAGGTGAACATGCGTGCGGGCGAAGTGCCGAGAGATCAGGACGGCAACGAGATGCTCAAAGT
>CAYZKE010000422.1:0-1831 GCA_964478505.1 uncultured Loktanella sp. | reverse complement strand
GACTGAACGGGGTTATTTTCGCTCTGCTGGCTACGAATTTCGTCTAGACGGGGGTGTGCTTGGTCTGGCCATCGACGATTGGCATCATATCCATCCCCATCTTGATCAGCTTACCTGTCTCAAGGGTGTATTGAGCATAGGTCTTTTCCAGGAACTTCATTTGCACCTTCTGCAATTCTTCGGCAGACTTGCATTTCAACAGCTCGCCTTGGGTCTTGGCATCTTCGCGGATCCGGTCCGCGACGAAATTCGCCACCTCGCTGTTGATTTCGGCGACCTTGTCAAACCATCCGGTATGCATCAATCCCAAGGGATAGAGTCCCGCATCCTCGAATTGTTTCATCCATGCCTTACCCATTGTGAGAAGGGTATCGTCAGCGGCAGTCTCATTTTCTGATTTCGACATCATCTGTTCCCCTTATTTCTTACTGCGCAGATTTTAGCGCGTTTCGACGAAACCGGCGTTGATATGCATCAACTTGGACAGCGCGCGCTTTGAGCGGGAGCGGGGATCACTGCCTAAACCAGCATGATTTCAGTCAGATGATCAGGGAGTTCAGTCAGCGGGATATGTGTCAGGTCTTTGGGCACCTCGGCGCGCAAAGCAGATTTGACTTTCGGCGTCAGCGCCTTGCGCAGGATACCCAGCATGGCCGGAGAGGCCACAAGAACAAGGCGCTCATATTCGCCATGACCAAGCGCGGCCTCGAGATAGGCAACGATGTCATCGGCAAAAGCTGCCGCTGCGAGCCCTTTGAGATCGGGGTCAGAGATATTGCCACGGTTTGGTCCAACGGGTGCGTTTGTCATTCCCGGGGCATCGGACAACTCGGTGATCGGCGGGGCTTCCAGCCCTTCAGTGCTATGGCCGTAAATCCCTTTTCCGGGGCCATCATTGACTGCAATCCGCACATGTTTGGAATCCGCCAATACGATCCATGTTTTATGTGGTTTCATCGCCATTTCTCCCGTGAGTTTCGGGCAATTTATGGGCATGGCGCGGGGTGCAGTTGATTTTTCTCAATAATAGGGGTCACTCTGCGTGAACACTCCGTGTGGAAAGGCAGACCCTGATGAGCGATGACCAACGCGATGCGCTTTTGTTCATGGCCCTGCTTGATGCAATGCCCGATGCGGTTCTGGTGAGTAATGCTGAAGGCGTGATCCTGCAGGCCAATCCCGCCGTCGGACGCCTCTTTGGCCATGATCCGGCGGAATTGATCGGCGAAAGCGTCAATATCCTGATGCCGCAAGCGCTCGCGGATCGGCACAATGGCTTTATGGAAAACTATCTGAATACCGGCATTGCGCGGGTTATCGGGTTGGGGCGTGCCGTCGAAGGGCTGCGGCGCGATGGCACCGCCTTTCCGTTGCATTTGTCCATCGGGAAGGCCGAGCAGGCAGGACAGACCTACTTTATCGCAATCCTGCACGATCAGAGTAAACGCAAGGCTGCCGAGGATGCCTTGGCGCGCTCTGCCCGCGTTGATGCGATCGGCCAGATGACCAGCGGGATCAGTCATGATTTCAGCAATATACTGACCGTCATTATTGGCAATCTCGAGCTGTTGGAGGCAAGGATCGACGGCGAGGACAATAAGGCGATCCTGTCTGATGCGGTCGAGGCGGCGCATTTGGGTGCAGAACTGACCGCGGGGATCAGTGCATTTGCACGCACGACGATTACCCATTGCGACCCTATCGACGTGAATGAGGCCTGTGATGCGGCCACGGCCCTCATCCAGCGCACCTTTGATCCAAAGTACGAAATCATCTTCGAGCGCTGCGATCCGTTGCCGATTGTCCTCGCGGATACCACGCAGTTGCAATC
>CAYZKE010000421.1:0-3427 GCA_964478505.1 uncultured Loktanella sp. | reverse complement strand
TGGCATTGGCATTGGCGCAAAGGTGGAAAGCGTGCGTGCCGCCGGGCTCGTATTGACGGACCGTACCTACCGGATTGTCCGGATGGGCGTTGATCTCGGGGTCGCCGACCGTCGCGCGCAACTGGTGATCGCGCTGCCGTTGGCAGAAGCGGCCACCGTGCCGGAGCCTGCACCGCCTGCGCCAGTTGATTGGCAGCAGGTTTTTCAGCACAACATCTATGAGGCCCCCGCCTGTCTCGAGGCGCTTTTATATCGCGCGCCGATTCCACTGGCGACAGCGCAATCCTTGAAGGTGGGTACCGTCCTGCCACTGCCCGGATGTACGGTGAATTCTGTGCGGCTCTTGTCGCGTGATGGGCACGAAATGGCACAGGCGAAACTGGGTCAGATCGGGGGCTATCGCGCTGTGCGGCTTGAAACGGCCCCTGCGCCACAGCTTGCGGAACTACCACATCAAGCAATCACAACACAGCCTAGCATGCCCGAGATGATGGATGTTGAAACAATGATGCCTCCGGCAGATTTGCCGGAGGCATCATCAGAAATACTTGATCTTCCGGATGTGCCAGACGCGCTGGATTTTACAGGCGGTGATATGCCCGGTTTACCGGACATATCGGGAATGACTGATCCGTCCTAGTTGCCTGCAAGTGCATTCAACTGTGGGCGCATCCCGCCAATATCATAGCCCGCGGCCGAAGCGGCTGAGAGAATGTCGTCGGCTGACATCTCCTTGGCCTGTCCCAGCGCCCAGACAATCGTCGACCGTGTGCCAGAGGCGCAATAGGCAAGGGTAGGACCGCTTGACGCGTCCATTGCTGCCTTCTGCTTTGTGACCATATCCATGTTTAGCGTTTGATGCGTCACTTCATTGATCACAAAGTTCAACCCTGCGGCCTTGGCCGCGGCCTCAATCACACTGGCGTAGTGGGACGGCGGGATTTCTGCATCCGGTCGGTTGCAGATGATTGTTTGAAAACCGGCCTCGGCAATCGCAGGGATATCCTCCACTGCGATTTGCGGGGTGACGGCGTAGGTCGGGCTGATGTTTCGAATATCCATAAGCGTTCTTTAAACCGCCACAGCCCTTTGGTCCATACGCGCCCGCAAGGAAGGTGCCGCCAACATGCCAGCGATCATTGCACCGACAAAGAGCCAGCCGCCGGGGCCTGCGAAACTCAGCGCGGCGATGGCCGGCCCGGGGCACAGCCCGGCCAGACCCCAGCCCATACCGAAGAGTGTTGAACCCAGCACAAGGTTGCGCCCCAGCTTCTGCTCGGGTGGGGGCGGGAAGGCTTCGGCCAGCACCGGTTTGCGCCCGATTGTGAAGCGCCATGCGATGGCCATCGGAATGATCGCACCGCCCATCACGAAGGCAAGCGTCGGATCCCAATCGCCAAAGATATCAAGCCAGCCTTGCACTTTGGCGGTGTTTGTCATGCCGGAAATCAACAGGCCAAGGCCGAAGAGTGACCCGACAAGGAAAGAAACGAAGGTGCGCATCAGATTACTCCCAGAATATGTTTGAAGAGCACGACGGTCAGACCGCCGGCACCGATGTAGAAGGCGGTGGCGACGATGCCGCGCAGAGACAGCCGCGAAATCCCGCAGACGCCGTGGCCCGAGGTGCAGCCATTGGCAAAACGCGTGCCGACACCCACCAGAAGGCCGGCCGCGATGATGATGGCCCAGTTGCTGGTCAGGTTTGTCTCCGACCCGCCCATCGCCAGTGCCGCGAGGCCAGGGACGATAAACAGCCCCGCAATCAGCGCCGCCCGCTCTTGCCAGTCACTGCGCCCGCTACCATCGACGAGGCCGCCGATGATACCCGATGCGCCCATGATCCGCCCGTTCACGAGCAGGAAAATCGCAGCGGCCGTTCCGATGAGCACGCCACCGACGAGCCCCATGATCCAATCTATTGGCATGTTCAGTCCTATTCCATTCCGTAGGTTTTACAGTGTGTTGATGGGCACTTTGAAGTAGCGTTGCCCGTTGTCTTCCGGCTCGGGAAGGTTCCCCGCCCGCATATTTGTCTGCAATGACGGCAAGATCAGCCGTGGCATGCCAAGTTTTGCATCCCGTTCCTGCCGCATGGATACGAATTCTTCCATGGGGCGGCCTGCACCGATGTGGACGTTCAGCGCCTTTTGCTCACCCACAGTCGTTTCCCACGCGAATTCATCACGCCCCGGCGCCTTATAGTCGTGGCCCACAAAGATGCGGGTCTCATCAGGCAGGGACAGGATTTTCTGGATCGAGGTATAGAGATCCTCGGCAGAGCCACCGGGGAAGTCGCAACGGGCCGTGCCGAAGTCCGGCATAAAGAGTGTATCACCCACAAAGGCCGCGTCGCCGATGACATAGGTCAGGCAAGCAGGTGTGTGGCCGGGTGTATGCAGCACGTCAGCACGCATTTGTCCGATGTGGAAACTGTCACCATCTTCAAACAGCGCATCGAACTGTGATCCATCCCGCTGGAATTCGGTGCCTTCGTTAAAGACCTTGCCGAATGTATCCTGCACAATGGTGATATTCGCACCAATCCCGATCTTGCCGCCCAAGTGCTCTTGCAGATAAGGCGCAGCAGAGAGGTGATCGGCGTGGACATGGCTTTCTAGAATCCATGCAACCTGCAGATCCTCGGCCTTCACCCAAGCGATGATCTCATCGGCGGATTTCATGTTGGTGCGCCCCGAGGCGGGATCATAATCCAACACACTATCAATGATCGCACAGGTGCGACCTTCCGGTTCGCGGACAACATATGACACAGTGTTGGTTGCGTCGTCGAAGAATGCTTTTACATGTGGGGTCATATCGAATCTCCTTTGGATTACAAAATAGGGAGTTCGAAACACATTTCAATGTTGAAATGTATTTAACGATGAGGTATTTTATTTCGCATGACAAATCCGGTTCAAGAACTCGCAGACCCAATGGATGAGGCAGCAGCGGAAGCGGCTGACCTTTTCAAGTCGCTTTCCAATCCTGGCCGATTGCGCATTCTCTGTGCGCTGGTTCCGCGTGATCTGAGTGTAAGCGAACTGGAAACGGCACTCGGCGCGAGCCAGTCGTATGTCTCCGGGCAACTTTTGCGCCTGCGCAACGAAGGGCTTGTGTCTTGCCAGCGCAACGGCCGGAGCATGCGGTATAGCCTTTCCGACCCGCGCATCCGCCCTCTGCTTGAACGGGTTTACGAGCTTTTCTGCCCCACCGAATAACGGGCCAGTTCCGCCCGCGCGACCTGCCTGCGATGCACCGCATCCGGCCCATCCGCAAGCCGCAAGGTGCGCAGATGGGTCCATTGCCGTGCCAGCGGGGTATCCTGTGACACGCCTGCTGCCCCATACATCTGCACCGCCTTATCCGTGATATCGAGTGCGATTTGCGGGGCCACCACCTTGATCTGGCTGATCCAGGGGGC
>CAYZKE010000420.1:0-3428 GCA_964478505.1 uncultured Loktanella sp. | reverse complement strand
CCCACAAATTGCAGATCACAGGCACATTCCGCCTCGAAAGCGGCTTCAACCGCAGGGCCGGGGCCCCATTCGCTGGTAAAGCTGTCGTAAGTCATGACTTGCAGCACAGGCGTTTCGGCGAATGCAGCCGAAGCACAAAGAGCAAGTCCCGCGACAACTGGCAGATAGGTGGTGTTTTTCATCGTATCCTCCAAATGCGACGGGCGGATTGGGGGATAGCGGGATTGCCATACCTTCCCTCCGCCGGTCTTAACCGGTTCAGGTTCAACGGGTCCGCGTGCTACGCATCTCAGCCATGATTGGCCCCCCGAGGTACGCCCTAGGTATTGCGGAATAGACCAAAGGACAAGGGAAACCTCTTGAGCCTGATTGTCACCCCCGCTAGACCCGACAGGCAAAGGGAGATGCCCATGTCGATCAACAGCTTCGGTCATTTGTTTCGCTTCACCACTTGGGGTGAAAGCCATGGGCCCGCCCTGGGCGCTACGGTTGACGGCTGCCCCCCCGGCGTGCCGCTTGAGGCACCGATGATCCAGCAGTGGATGGATAAACGCCGCCCGGGATTGAACAAGAACACAACCCAGCGGAACGAACCTGATGCGGTGAAAATCCTGTCCGGCGTCTATGAGGGTAAGACCACCGGTACGCCGATCCAGTTGATGATCGAAAACACCGACCAGCGGTCAAAAGACTATGGCGATATCCTGAACACGTTCCGTCCCGGCCATGCGGATATCACCTATCACCAGAAATACGGGCTGCGCGATCCACGCGGTGGCGGGCGGTCTTCGGCGCGTGAAACCGCGTCGCGCGTCGCCGCTGGCGGTGTAGCGCGTGAAGGGATCAAAGCGATTGCGCCGAACGTACAGATCAAGGGATATATGACCCAGATGGGAACCAAAGCGATTGATCACAGCAAGGTCGACTGGGACCAGATCGACCAGAATGATTTCTTTTGTCCCGACGCAGAAGCAGCCGCCGAGTGGAACGACTATCTGGCATGGCTGCGCAAGGACGATCACAACTCGGTCGGCGCGATTATCGAGGTTGTCGCGCGTGGCGTGCCTGCGGGCATCGGCGCGCCTGTTTACGCCAAGTTAGACACTGATCTGGCCGCCGCGATGATGTCGATCAATGCCGTGAAAGGCGTGGAAATCGGTGAAGGTATGGCTGCCGCCGCGCTGACAGGACGAGACAACGCTGACGAGATTTTCATGGGGCCGAACGGACCGGAATATTCCTCGAACCACGCAGGCGGTATTCTGGGCGGGATTAGCACAGGGCAGGACATTGTCGTGCGCTTTGCCGTGAAACCAACATCTTCGATCCTGTCACCGCGCAAATCAATCCGCATGGATGGCACCCCGACCGAGGTCGTGACGAAAGGACGGCATGACCCCTGTGTGGGTATCCGCGCAGTCCCTGTCGGTGAAGCGATGATGGCTTGCGTGATCCTGGATCATCTGCTGCTGGATCGCGGGCAAACAGGCGGCGTGCGGGGGCAGATCGGGTAAGGTGGATTTCAATCCACCTTACTGTTTGGACAGTTGCACCGCCAAAATCCCGCCTGCAATAATTGCAACACCCACGATATCCAGCACGCCGATCTCTTCGCCCAAAATGATCGCAGCGGTCGCAACCCCCAGAAACGGGTTGAGAAAGTGAAAGGTCGAGGCTCTGACCGCGCCAATCCGGCCCACCAGCAAGAACCAAACCAGCGTTGCACCCAATCCTGGCACGATCGTTGTGTAGATAAACGCGACCCCCAACTGCCAGTTCCACGTGACATCCCAGGTTTCAATTGTAAGGGCTGGAACCCACAGAATCGCACTCCCCACCAGCATCTGTAGACCGACGATCATCAGGACATTTCCGCCTGACGACGCGCCCAGGACAGCCATGGTGGCAATAGTCAGCGACACAACCCCGATCACACAAAGAACAACCCCGAAGAGATCGACGCCACCTTGCAGCCGCGCTCCCATGATCAGAACAACGCCGACAACGCCGGCAATCAGGCCGATGATACCCAGAGGCCGCACTTTATTGCCGAAAACCAGCCATCCCGACAAAGCCACCAGCAACGGCATGGTCGAGGCAATGATGGCCGCCAAAGACGCAGGAATCGTCTGCATGGCAACAAAATTGAGACCCAGATACAACGCGTTCTGACAGACACCAAAGATCACCACGCCTGTCCACTGCCGCCGGCTTAGCCGCGCTGACTGGCCAAGCAGAAACGCGATGCCCACACCGATCACACCTGAAATCAGAAACCGGAGTGCCAGCGCACTAAGCGGCGGCGCATACTCGACAATCACGCGGGCAGAGGTGAATGCCGACGACCACATCAGCGCGAACGCCAGCCCCATCGCGATTGCTTTGATGTCCATGTGATCCCCTTTGGTGCCGAGTTACGCCGAGCGTACGGCTGATTGCAAGGCTGGACTGTTATCGCGCCGCACTGTGCATCCCGAAACGAAAAAGGCCGCCTTAACCGGCGACCTTTCCCAAACTCTGCATCCGGCCCGAGGGCCTGCGATGGCTTAGCCGTTCACGCTGTCTTTCAGCGCTTTGGCGATTGTCATTTTGACAACCTTGTCGGCTTCTTTCTTGATCTGCTCACCCGTGGCAGGGTTGCGGACCATACGCTCTGGGCGCTCGCGGCAATAGATCTTGCCAACACCTGGAAGTGTCACAGCACCACCGCCGGAAACTTCTTTGGTGATGATGTCTGTCACAGCATCAAGCGCAGCACCGGCTGCTTTTTTGTCCATGCCTGTTTCTTCTGCAAGTGCAGCAACCAGCTGCGCCTTTGTCATTGGTTTTGTCGCCATTTTACTGGTCTCCCTCATTCGCCCCAGCAGTAGGGCCTATTACCCGCACATTTAACGGTATGTTGTGGGACACCACAATGATTAGTGTCCCATTACAAGTGAAAAAGAGCAGGTTTTCGCACTTTTTGGCTGTTTAGAGGAAAGCTGTCTCTTCAAAGCTGCGCAATTTGCGGCTGTGAATGCGCTCAAGCGGCATTTCGCGCAACCGTTCCATCGCACGAATACCTATCATCAGATGGGCTGCAACCTGAGTCTTATAGAACTCTGACGCCATGCCGGGCAGTTTCAACTCACCGTGCAGCGGCTTGTCGCTGACGCAAAGCAGCGTGCCGTAGGGTACCCGGAAGCGGAACCCGTTGGCGGCGATCGTCGCACTTTCCATATCCAGGGCAATCGCACGCGACTGGGAAAGTCGTTGCACGGGGCCAGCCTGTTCGCGCAATTCCCAGTTCCGGTTGTCGATGGTCGCCACGGTGCCTGTGCGCATGATCCGCTTCAGCTCATACCCTTCAAGCTTGGTCACATCCGCCACTGCGGTTTCCAGCGCAATCTGGATTTCCGCCAAAGCAGGGATCGGGACCCAGACCGGCA
>CAYZKE010000419.1:0-3433 GCA_964478505.1 uncultured Loktanella sp. | reverse complement strand
TGGTCTAGCGTGATCCAGCAGCCTTGGTCGGTATCTGCCCAGCCCCACACAGCGGGATCATTCTTGTCGTCGTGTCTGCCGCCGCAAAATTCAGGTAAGGCACCGCGATCCTTGATGATACGCCGCGTTTGAGTCTTCCGCCCGTCAAGCAGGGCGCGCACCATCGGGCCGCTGAATATGATGGGGCGATCAGTCATCGCAGGCCACGATCATATCGACGCCGCCGACTTTGCTCATGCAGGTCTGAGGCCGTACCAATGGCCGACGCTCTGACAGGTCAGATGCCTGGCGGTTGCTTGCGACAATACCTACAAGGATCACGCCCAGCAGGATCGGCAGTAGGTCATCGCCGCCGCCGGATTGCGCTGGCTCTTCGACGACAGGCGGCTTGACTGGTTCGGGCTGGGGCTTAATGCCTTCAGCTGCGGCGGTCGTCGCTGTCAGTGCGGCGATCACCGCGGTCATCATCAGGTTTTTCATGGGGTTTCCTTTGTCAGGTTGGGAAAAAAGGTACTCGTTACAAAACAAAACAAGGTCACTCGTTACGGCACAAAACAGGGCTACTCGTTACGAAACGGGGTGGATCAGGGCAGCAGAACCCAGAGAAGGCTCGCCGCAATAGCGACGGAGGATATCGCGGACAGCATCGTGATGGTGATCACCATGCGGCCGCTGTTGCGGTCGCGGCTGCGCTCGATGCGCATCCGTGCGGGGCACAGGCGGCGCTGATCGCAGCGCCCGTTGCAGGGCGGGCAAATCGCATTGCTCGGGTCAGGGCGTGTGTAGGTCATGACGTTGCCTCTTGGCTTTGCGGGGCGGGTTCCAGCGCATCGAGCAAGACGTTCGCGTTCAGCAGTTCCTCGAACTCATAGCTTGGCGCATGGTTCAGCACCGTCTTGCAGGCGCGGCGCACGCGGGCATCGGAGTGCTGGTCATGCTCTGCGAGAATCCCGCGCGCCCAGGCCAGGCGCTGTTCGCGTGACAGGTTCTTGTGCGACGCCGATTTCATGCGGCATTCCGATCGGGGGTTTCGCTCATGCGGCGTGCGGCCTTCGCCCAGTCTGCAGCGACCTCGGCAATCGTTGTGCCTGTGCCGCTGCAGTCCAGTAGCGCCAGCTGGTAATCGCCCGGGCCCCAGTTCGAGATGCGGTTCGCGTCGGCGGGATTGCTGGTGGGTTCCATCAGTGTTCCGCCATAGTGCAGCACCGCGTCGCGCAGCACCGGTTCGGGGTCATGCGCTGTTGCCAGTTTGTCGGCCAGACCGGCGCGGACGTGCGCTGTCATGGCAACCAGATCGAGGCCCAGCTGTGCAGCCAGTTCAAAGAGTTCTGTATTGGGTAAGATTGCAGGCATTATTCGCGCTCCAGCATGGCGGGCTGCTTGGCCGTGATGGCAAAGCGCGTCCTTGGGCTAAGAGAGTATCCTGAGCCGCAAAGCATACCTTCGTCGTCGTATGCAGCGCCGTAGGTGACCAAGCCTGCGTTAATCAGTTCTCGAAGAATGGCTTTTGTCACCGAAACGGGCAGGGCGACGGCATCGGCAATCGCTTGCGAAGGCACCCGGTGCTCATCGAGCCAATCAAAGAGCGCATATAGGACGGCCCATTCGAGTTCGGCGTAGAATGAGTTAGCGATGGGCCTGCTCATGACGCACCTCCGAACTCGATCGCGCACCACATGCCGAAGATCAGGACGCAGGTGAAGAACACCCAGCGGATGGCGATGTTGCGGCGGTGATCGCGGATGTCGCGGTCGAGCAGTTTTTGATACTCGGGGAAGCGTTCCACGATGAAGGTGTCATGGCGGATCTTCATGCTGCACCCCCGATCCGGTCGGCGATCCGCAGCAAAAGTGTTTCCTTGCTGCGCTGTTCGTTCTGCAGGCGGCCAAGGGCGGTTTGCGACATGCGCTGTCCGCGGGCGGTTTTCAGTGCAGCCCAAGCAAGCAGCCGTTGCTGCGGGCGGGCGGGTTCCGGGGCCAGCACAATGGCCAGCGCATCGGCGACCAGCTGGCGGTGCTGCGGGAAGGGGCAGAGTGTGGACATTGTGAAAGCTCCATCGGTTGCTTGATGGGGCCGTTTGTTGCATATTGTGCATCACGCCGTCAATCACAATATTGCATATCATGCAACAAAAGGAGATTGCCGGTGACCTTGTGACAGAATCACTGTTGCATGCAGTCGGTTCGCACATAAAAAAGCCCGCCATTTCTGGCAGGCTTTGCAGTAATCGTTTGATTAAGGGCTTAGAGTCTGTCGATATGCCGTTCTGCGGCCAGAACACCATCAAATGATTGCCCTGCTGCCGTCACGCCAGACTCGGACCAAAGAATATCGACGCCTTTGTAGGTTTTGATCTTTGTCCCTGCCTTCGTCCTGCTGGTGGGCGCACTCGGTTTTGCGTTACTTTGCTCCGCGCCTGCTGCGCCTTGTAATGTGGTTTGCGCGATTACAACAATAGCGCGACCGGTCCTGATCAATGCGACGTAGGCCAGGCTGGACAAGAAGTAACCCAGCGTGCCGATCATTGCGAGATTACGCGGCCAAGCATCAAACATATACCCAGCAATCGGAAGCGTCGCAGCGACCGCAAGCCATGCAGCAATTTCGATTATACGGAGGATTGAAGCTGTAATTCTAAGTTCATTCATGGGGATATACCTTTGACCGATCCTTGAAAGTTATTGTCCAAATGTCCAATGTTCGTCATATGTTCTAAAGGGAGAAATTTAATACAATGACCGAAGATCAGTTTATCGCGTATTTCCGTTCACTCAACCCTCGGCAGATGGATCACTTTTTGGCGCTGCTTGCGCAACATCTTCCTGCGCTAGTTTCAGAAGACCCAGCAGCTGCTGATGCTTCGATTCAGGGATCTGACGAAACACGTTAATAAGCTCGCGTTCGATGGAAGACATGTCATCGCAAAAGATGTCTGAAAGTGTAACGCCCAAGACTTCGGCACATTTCCTATATGTTTCCAGCTTGGCCGATGGTGCGCCCACCTCAGCCCTCTGCACCGTTGCGGCATCCATACCAATCATCTCGCCCAAATTCCTCTGGGTCAGTCCGCGTAAGGTTCTAATCTGTGCAAGCTTCATGTGCATGAGGTGCAACACTCCGGTGATTTTGGCAAATGCACGATGTGCATTTTGACGATTGACAGCCTGATGCACATGGTGCAACAAGGTCTGCATGAACAAACTTCAATCATATTTGACCTCGAATAAGATCAGTCAGCGCACCTTTGCTGTGACGATTGGTGTTGATCCGAGCATTATTTCTCGGCTGGTCAGCCGCTCGATGACGCCCAGTCTTGTGCTTGCCGTTAAGATCGAGCGCGAAACTGATGGCCTTGTGCCAGCGGTTTATTGGATCGACCCCGCAACCGTATCCGCCGAACAAGGTGACGCCGCATGATCGCCCCTGGTGACAC
>CAYZKE010000418.1:2170-3438 GCA_964478505.1 uncultured Loktanella sp. | reverse complement strand
GTTCGCTCTGATGTGATCTTGAACTTGCCGATCAGGGCGTTGAGCTTACTGCTTTCAGTAGCCAGGGCAGCACCGCGCGTGATCGAATCCTGTACCATCGCCGCGTTTTGTTGCGTCACCTGATCCAGCTGGTTCACGCCCACATTGATTTCCGAGAGACCGATCGCCTGTTCTTCGGCGCTGGTCGCGATCTGGGATGTCATCGACGAAATGTCATTTACTTGTGTGATAATCTCGGACAAGGCATCGCCCGCATGACCCACCAGCTGCGTGCCTTGGGCCACATGGTGTGAGCTGTTTGTGATCAGGCCCGAGATCTCTTTGGCAGCATCTGCCGAGCGTTGCGCGAGGGCGCGCACTTCTGATGCGACCACGGCAAAGCCCCTGCCGGATTCGCCTGCGCGCGCGGCCTCGACCCCAGCGTTTAGCGCCAAGAGGTTGGTTTGGAAGGCAATATCGTCAATCACGCTAATGACTTGGGTGATCTGTTTTGAAGATTGTTCAATCGCGCTCATGGCGCTGACAGCCTGAGCGACGATTTCCCCGTTCTTGGTCGCCTCTGCGCGTGCTTTGCCAACCGAACTATCCACGGATTTGGCGTGTTCGGCCGCCGAGCGCACGCTGGCTGTCAGTTGGTCCAGCGCTGCGGCGGTTTCCTCCAAAGTGGCGGCCTGATTTTCGGTGCGCTGTGACAGCTCTGCTGTGGCGCTGTTCGATTCGGTTGCGTTTTCTCCAATCAATGCCGAGGTTTCTATCACCCGCAGCATCGCCGTATGCAGGCCTTTGATGGCGTCGTTGAAGTTGATGCGCAACTCGTCATATTCGGGCGCGAAGGGTTCTTGAATTTCCGCCGTGAGATTGCCTTCTGCCAATGCGGCCAACTGGCGTTTCAGCGTGTTGACGACAGTGTCTTGTTGTGCGCGCAACTTTGCCCGTTCAGCCGAGGCCGCAAGCCGTTCGATCTGGCTCTCGCGGAACACCAAAAGCGCACGCGCCATGCGTCCCAGTTCGTTGAGGACTTTGCGCGTGACGGCATTGCTCAGGTTCGCCATGACGCGCTTGTAGTGGTTGTGAACCGCCACTGACAGCACGCGTTTCGCAACCGACTGTCCGATCACATAATCGTCGAGCACGTCGCAAATCTCGCGGGGTGTTGGCACACCGTCGGTAGACTTCAGGCCGCCGCCTTTGGTCTCTTCCCGAATGATGTCCATGCACAGCTCGACGCATTCATCGCAGATGAACACAGTCGGCCCGGCGATCAGCTT
>CAYZKE010000418.1:0-2160 GCA_964478505.1 uncultured Loktanella sp. | reverse complement strand
CTGATGCCAGTCGATCCGTGACATCTGCCAGCCTTGCGATGGGCCCGCTGATCCAGCGTCCGATGATATAGGCAGCGGTGAGCGCAATGAGGATCGCAGCGATGCCCGTGATCGGAATCACGGTGCGCATTTGTGTCACAATCGCGCTGCCTGCGGCCCCCAGATCGCTTTGGCGGTCGACGATATCTGCCGCAATGCTGTCAAGCCGGTCCTGCATTATGGGCCCGATCCGGTCGAGCATCCCTGTCTGGATACTTTTGACATCTGCATTTGCGGCAGAGAAGGCCGTTAACATCTCTGGATAGCCAGTCATCAGGTCGGTGATCCGGTTCGCAACGACGGTGATATTGTCCTGTCGGTTCAGTGCTTCCAGGCGGTCGAGTGCACTGCCGAAGGCTTCATACTGCGTTGTAAATTCGACCAGATCATCGGGACTCGTCGAGGCGACATAGCGTTTTCCGGCCAAAATTGCGGTGTAGAGCGTTTGCAGGCAGCGCCCCACCGCTGATGTGAGTGCGGGGTTGCCCGATTGCAGGGCAAGATTGAAGGCTGTGCCGGTTTCTCTCTGAAGCTGATCGGACCGCTCGACAAAGTTGCGTTCCATGGCATCCGTCGCATCTATCGCGTTGGCCATCAGGTTGAACTGCGTTTTGTAGGTGCGTGCCTCATCAAGGATGGTTTGGATTTCGGACAACCTGTCGGGGTTGCCTGCAAAAGACGAAAGAGACTCTGTTTCGTCCAGAACTTCGTCGATGTTGCTGTTAACACGCTCACGAAACACGGGGTCGGGTGCGATCCGGTAGCGGAACGACGCCTGTCGCGCCTCATAGATGTCTTCAACATAGGTGTTGATCGCGATGTTCTGGTGCGCGATGGCCTGATATTCGTCGTAGACATTGCCAAGCGCACCGACCGCGCGATGCGAAAACAGTGCGAGCCCCACCAGCATCAAGGTGACGATGACAAAGCCAGTATTGACGCGTCGCGATATCGGCCAGGATTGAAACATTGACGGCTCCTCAAATCGTTTGAGAAAGCCTTAGAGCCAATTTCCTAACATGGCGTGAAAACCGCCGCGCGCCGCTGTTTTATGATAACGTCGCGGCCTCAGCGGCCAATGCGGTGATCCCGGCCCAGTCCTGTGCATCCACCAGATCCTTGGGCGCGACCCATGATCCGCCTACGCAGAGCGTGTTGCTCAGGCTGAGGTAGTCATGCGCATTCTTAAGGCTGACCCCACCCGTGGGGCAGAACCTGACCTGCGGGATTGGCGCGCCGATGGCTTTGAGCGCGGGCGCGCCGCCGTTCGCCTCGGCGGGGAAGAATTTTTGCACGGCATAGCCGCGTTCAAGCAGGCGCATGGCCTCGGTCGCGGTGGCGGCACCGGGCAAAAGCGGCAGGTCGTTTGCTTCGCAGGCGTCAAGCAAGCGGTCCGTGGCACCGGGCGAGACGCCGAAGGTGGCCCCTGCGGCCTTGGCGTTTTCAACGTCTTTGGGCGTCAGCAACGTGCCCGCACCCACAACGCCGCCCGGCACGGTGGCCATTTCACGGATCACGTCGAGGGCGGCGGGGGTGCGCAATGTCACTTCGAGCGCGGGCAGGCCACCTGCGACAAGCGCCTGTGCCAAAGCGGCGGCGATGCTGGCGTCATCGACAACGAGCACCGGAACGACGGGCGCCATGAGGCAGACCTTGGCTGCGGCGGCGGAGGCTTCTTGTGGGGTCATTTCAGTATCCTAGCGTATGTTTTGCGGGGCAAGCGTTGGAGCCTCCGGCGGAAGTTTGATTGGACATAGAAAGCTGCTGGTCAGACCACGACGCCTGCGCCTTCCGCGGCGAGTCCTACGTTTTGGCGGAATACTTCGAACAATTCGCGGCCCACACCGGTGCCGTTGCCGCTGAGATCTGCGGTGGCGGGGGTGCGGGTTGTGAGATCAACACCGTTGACTTCGATGGTGCCTGTGGTCGCGTCCAGCCGGATGATATCACCGTCACGGATCAGCGCGATGGGGCCGTGATCGGCGGCCTCAGGGCAGACGTGGATCGCCGAAGGGACTTTGCCCGAGGCACCCGACATGCGCCCGTCGGTGACGAGGGCAACTTTGAGGCCGCGGTCCTGAAGGACGGCCATCGTCGGCGTCAGGCCATGCAGTTCGGGCA
>CAYZKE010000417.1:3277-3439 GCA_964478505.1 uncultured Loktanella sp. | reverse complement strand
GAAAGGGGAGCCGTGGGATCACGGTTCCCCTTTTTCTGTACTGGTGTGGTTGAATGAACCCGGCGTACATTGCAGACGTTCGTGTCGCCCGCAGCTAATGCAACCGAAGAGCCCAAAGTGCATGATGCTGCATGCTGTACGAACGACCGCTCTATGAAGTAA
>CAYZKE010000417.1:0-3267 GCA_964478505.1 uncultured Loktanella sp. | reverse complement strand
ATGAACTTTGTAGCAGGGAGCACTGACAGCGATAGGAGACATTCCAAATCGCAACGGCAACGGCGGCGTCGTCCTGCGCGTTTCCATTTAAAGTCCGGTGTAGCGAACAGCCCACCCGCACATCCCTGAGCGGGTGGCCAGTTTCTTGCATCACTCGCTACGAACGATCTCGCTGTAGTCGCCACGCAATTGCAGGATCACTGTGATGTCAGCATCATCACGGTTTCGCCAGAACCAGCCGTGATCCCCCGCGAAGGGGGTCTCAAAACTGCCGTCACCTGATGTTTGGCCGCGACCTCTGTCGTAGGTCACTTCCTCACCATCTGCATGAGCGTGAAGATCGAAGTTGATCCGCCCGCCTGTAGCGACCCACGAGTAGTTCATAGTGGCACCTTCCTCCATCGTGGCCTTGATCTCGGTGGATGCGCCGGGCGCGAGGGTAAATGTGATCTCGTCCTGCCAGGCCTCTTGTGCGTGTGCTGCCCCGACGAATAGGCCGAAGATATCATTCATCAGAGATGAGCTGTCATCGTTGCCATGAAGCGCTTCGTCCGCCGCCGCTTCTGCGGCAAGCTGCTGCTTGATTTCGCCCATTTCCGTAAGGCCAAGGATGCTCCCTACGCCTGTGGGGTCGGTGCCGTATTCGGCGGGCAGGTAGACCATAACGCCTATGGCGACTGCCGTCAGGCTGGCAATGATGGTGGACCGGCGTAGTTGGGCTGGGGTTGGCAGGTCTTCGATGTTGGGTTTCTGTGCGTTGTACATTGTTTTTTCCAATCTCTATGTGCTGGCGATGTAGCCTGCGATCTGCTGGTAGGTGAGCAGAAGGCCAAGGCCGACCATGATGATGTTCGCGACAGAAGCCTGACGCATGAAGTTGGGGCTGCGACGCCAGTACCCCATCACGATAAGGATCACGAAGAGCGCCAAAAGCTGACCCACCTCGACGCCCACGTTGAAGGCCAGAAGGTTCGCGAGCAGCCCGTCTTCGGACAATTGATAATCCAGGATTTTTGACGCAAGGCCGGTGCCATGGAACAGACCGAAGATCAGGGTTGCGGCTTTTGTGTTTGGCTGGAAACCAAGCACTTTCTGAAACGCCCCAAGGTTGTCGAGCGCCTTGTAGATGACCGACAGGCCGATGATGGCGTCGATGATGTAGGCGTTGATGCCCCAGCCATACCACACGCCAATGATCATCGTGACCGAATGGCCGACGGCAAAGATGCTCACGTACAGGGCGACGTCCTTCATATGATACAGGAAGAACACGACGCCGAGCAGGAACAGGATGTGGTCATATCCCGTGATCATGTGCTTTGCGCCCAGATAGATGAACGAGATGATATGCACCCCGAAAATCTCCTGGATATAGCCCGCGTCACCGGGGGTCACGGCATGGGCGTAAGCCGAGGTCGCGAAAGCGATCAGCATCAGCACGATAGTGGTAAATAGGATCAGGGTCTGCCGCAAAGCATGCGACGGGTGCCCTGACCGATAGGATCGGTTGGGTATCATTTGGATTTTCCGTTTATTGAGCTTGATGGAGGACAGCGCCGGATAGGCGCGACATCACACTCGTGGCGGTCGATCTAAATCGTGAGCGCTGCGGTCGGACGCTGCAATTTCAATCAGAGACCAAGTGGTGCTTGAAGGCGCAACGAAACCCAAGCCGCGTCTGGGGGATAGATAGGCGGTGTTGTGGTCGTGATCGGCCATCTCATGGGCATGGCCTTGGAAAATGTGCAGAATATCCACGATATCATCATGGGAATGGCCATGGTCTTCGATCTCGGCCTGATGCTCGGCCAGGAGTTCTGCGAACTCGGCAAATTCATGCAGCTCGCTCTGCGCATAAGACGACACCATGATCCCGACCGCCAAAGCGATGGTCATTGCATAGCGCAGGACTGAGTTCACCTGTCGTTTCATGTGCCCGTTTCTGCAGGTCTTGGCCCGCTTGCTCTATCCCCCCAGGGGGGATACCGTCTGTTTATGACAAAACACACGCCCCATGCAACCCACCCCAATATTATCAAGCGGCTGAAACGTGCCAACGGCCATCTTCTCAGCGTGATCGAGATGATCGAGGCGGAGCGCCCGTGCACCGACATCGCGCAGCAACTCCATGCTGTCGAGAAGGCCATCACGCAGGCCAAGCGCACCCTGATTCAGGATCATATCGACCATTGCCTTGATGCTGCAATGGCCGGTGCGGGCAGGGACGGCGCGCCCGCAACAGCAGAGTTCAAGGCGATCACCAAGTACCTATGAGGAAGGCCCATGCTCTCTGTCCTGGCTGATCGCACCTACCGGCATCTCTTCCTTGCACAGATCGTGGCCCTGCTTGGGACAGGTCTTGCAACAATCGCTCTGGGGCTTTTGGCCTATGATCTGTCAGGCGAACGCGCAGGGCTGGTGTTGGGCACGATCTTCACCATCAAAATGGTGGCGTATGTCGGAATTGCGCCCATCGCTGGGGCCTTCGCCAATCGGTGGCCGCGCCGCACGATGCTGGTCAGCCTCGACTTGGTCCGCGCCGCTGTGGCGCTGTGCCTGCCATTCGTAACCGAGGTTTGGCAGGCCTACATCCTGATCTTTGTGCTGCAATCCGCATCTGCCGCGTTCACGCCGACGTTTCAGGCGACCATCCCCGACATCCTGCCAGAGGAAGACCGGTATACTCGGGCTCTGTCGCTCTCACGGCTGGCCTACGACCTTGAGAACATCATCAGCCCGATGTTAGCCGCAATCCTGCTGACCTTCGTGAGCTATCATGCGTTGTTCTTCGGCACCGTGATCGGATTCGTTGGCTCGGCTTTTCTGGTCGTGTCGGTTCTGCTGCCCAGCCCGCAACCAACCGCACATCGGGGCATCTATGATCGCACCACGCGCGGGATGCGGATATACCTCGCCACACCGCGCCTGCGCGGGCTGTTGTCGCTCAACCTCGCAGCGGCAGCAGCGGGTTCTATGGTGTTGGTCAACACCGTGGTGCTGGTCCGCGCCGATCTGGGGCTTGGGGATGCGCAAGTCGCCATTGCTCTTGGTGCATTCGGTGGCGGGTCAATGCTGGCCGCCCTTTTGCTTCCCCGACTTCTGGACAACTTCCCCGACCGCCCGGTGATGATCGGCGGTGCGGCAGTGCTGGTTATCTCGCTGCTCAGTCTGTCGCTGATCTCACTGATCTACGACACGCAGTGGCTCCCACTGCTTGCGGGATGGTTCGTTATAGGGATCGGCTATTCTGTCGTGCTGACCCCATCA
>CAYZKE010000416.1:0-3442 GCA_964478505.1 uncultured Loktanella sp. | reverse complement strand
TGGTCGCCCAAGGGCGCAGCGTTCACGTGATCGGCGGGGCCGATGTTGCGGCGGAGCTGGACGCAAAACGCGCAATCAATCAAGGCACGCGCCTTGCAGCGAGACTGTGACGTTACCAGACGTATGATGGCTGATAATACATTAAAACCCATGATTTAAAGGCGATTGGCCCATATTGCGCTGTTTCCGCATTGTCACCAAAGCGGATTCATTCCCCCGTATTGTCAGGCATTTGTCCTAATCCTGCCCGAATTCACTGCCACGGTGGTCAGAACGATATCAAATAACAGCGTCAGGAAGTTTCATGGATCGTCTAACCGAAATGGAGGCCTTCGCCACAGTTGTGGATCAGGGTGGCTTTACGGACGCTGCCAAAAAGATGGGAATTTCTAAATCTGCCGTTTCGAAACATGTCTCATCCCTTGAGGCCCGTTTGGGCGCGCGCTTGCTGAACCGCACTACCCGCCGCGTCAGCCCAACCGAGATCGGGCTTGCCTATTACGACCGCGCCCGCCGTGTTCTGAATGACGCAGGCGAAGCCGATGCTTTGGTCACGTCGATGCAGTCTGCGCCTTCCGGCCTGCTGCGTATCAGCGTGGCGACAGATTTCGGGGTGAACCACCTGTCGCCTGTTCTGGGCGAATTCCTGTCTGAATTTCCCGATATCACCGTGAACATGGCGCTGAACAACCGCTATGTTGAATTGATTTCCGAAGGCTTTGACATGGCCGTCCGCATTGGTGAGTTGGAAGACAGCACCCTGCGCGCCCGTAAGCTGACCGAAACAACAAAGCGCATGATCGCGAGCCCTGCCTATTTCAAGCAATATGGCCGCCCCGAAAAGATTGACGACCTGAACGAGCACAAGCTGCTGCATTATTCGAACCAAGCGAACTCCGCGGTCTGGAAATTGACCGCACCGTCGGGCGAAAAACGGCAGGTGCGCACGGCGGGCTGGCTGACCGTAAATGATGGTCAATCGCTCTTGAACGCCTGCATCGGCGGGCTTGGAATTGCTTATTTGCCAAGTTTTCTTTATGCGGATGCAATGAGCAAAGGGTTGGTCGAAGTCGCGATTCCCGATTTGCCGGTTGAGACACAAGGCATCTATGCGGTGTATCCACCAGGTCGCTTTACGCAGCCCAAGGTGCGCGCATTCATAGATTTTCTGGCCCACGCCTTTGCCGACAAGGGCCCCGAGATCTGGTAGTTTCCCAAGGTGTCTATTCAAAAACTTGCGCGACCGTGTTGTTGGTCGCGCTTTTTTTCGTCTTAAACTAATCGTAACGCATGTGTCCTATCCGGTGTCCTAAGGACGACGGAGAATGAATCTGATGGACCAGGTCATGCGCTTACTGGCACCGCAAAGCACGCTTGGTTTTATCGTGCGCCTTGGGGTGTGGCTGGGGTTTGTCACGGTTGCGAATATCGCTTTTGCGACGTTGTTTGGTGGTGGCGCCTACTACTCTTTATGGTTCTACCTTGCTCATTCAATCGTGGTCGGTGGCCCGATTATCACGTTCTTCTTTATCATTACGATGTTCCAGTTACGCCTGCAGCGAAAGCTATGGCATCTATCACGCATGGACGGGCTGACCGGGCTGAACAACCGCAACACATTTTTTGATCTGGCCGCAAAGGCGCGGACCCGCGAAAACACCGGTGTCCTCATGATGCTGGATGCCGACAGGTTCAAAGCCATCAATGACACCTACGGGCACCAAGCCGGGGACAAATGTTTGCAGGCCATCGCCGCCAAGCTGCGTGAAAATATCCGTCAGGATGATGTGTTGGGCCGCCTTGGAGGCGAGGAATTTGCGATCTATCTCAGGGACGCAGCACCGGAGGTCGCACACTCCATCGGCTTGCGCCTGACGCAACCGATAAAAGTCATGACCGAGGACCATGGCGAACTGACCGTGACGCTCTCGATCGGTGCGGTAATGGCGCAACCGGCGATCCCAATTGATACCTTACTTGGGCGGGCGGATGCCGCACTTTACTATGCAAAACAAAACGGTCGGGCGCTTTTTGTAAATTGGACGCCGTCGTTGCAGAAGAAAGCACTCCGGGCACGTGCCTAGGGTCAGGACCCCAAGACAATCATTCGTCAGTAGATGTAACGATCACTTCGACGCGGCGATTGGCGGTCCGGCCCGCTTCGGTCAGATTTGAGGCAAGCGGCGAAAGATAGCCCATGCCCTCTGCCTCAAGCTGCGCACGGTCTGCACCATAGTCGCTGACCAGCCGTTCCAGAACAGATGCTGCGCGACGTTTGGACAAGGCGATATTCGTCTCGAGTGCGCCGGATGAATCCGTATGCCCCACCAGTGCAACCGTCCGCGACGGCGTATTTGCAAGGTAATCTGCCAAAGCGCGCAACGACGGGTAATCCCCTTGGGCAAGCTGCGCCGAACCCGTCTCAAAGTTCAGATCGGTCAGAACAGCGCGCCCGGCCTGTTCAAGTTGCTCGGACAGCGTGGCGTCGGATACTGCACCAAAGGCACGCAAGGGTGACGCAGCAGCCTGCGCAATCGGCGGTGCGGTCTCACTTTCAGGACCGACATGCGTGATTTGGACAAAGCCTGCTTCCGCTGTTCGGCTGCTGAACAAAGTCAGATACTCAGGCCCATCCTGTCCGACCCGTTCAGCCGCAAGAAACCGGAAATCACCAATGTTGATCCGCATATCCGGCGGTGGCAGGGTTTCGACCGCAAAACGGAAATCAAAGCCGCCACAGGCCTCGGTCTGGCACTCAAAGATGATCTGATAGCGGTCGTTGCGCAACTGTTCGCGCAAAGGGCGTACCAGTTGTAAGGTCGTGAGCGAAGGCGCTGCGATCCGCCAGGCTTGCTGGATCACGCGGCCTTCGACTGTTTGCGCAGGCATCGCACCCTGATCCCAAATGCCCAGCGGCAAAAGGTAACTATCGGCAGGGCGAATCACCTCTTCCTGCAAGCTCGCGTTGCTTGGAAAATCGAGCGTTTGGCCCTGCGCCATGCCCGCAGCAATGCCCAAACATGCGGCGAGTATGCGGATCATCGGGCTTGCGCGTGATGTTCGTCATTAGGCCGCATATCGGTGGCCGAGGCGATGCGATTGCTCATGTTATAGAAGCCAGCCGTCGCGGCAATATCCCAGATATCACGGTCAGAAAATCCGACCCTGCGCAATGCGTCACGGTCCTTCTCTTCGATCTTCGCGCTCGCAACAGTCATCAGCTCGGCAAACTCCAGCATCGCCTTTTGGCGCGCATCCAAAGGGGCGACGCGCCAGTTCATCACCAGCATCTCGCCAAGTTGCGGATCACCCGACAACTGCCGCACGGCGGCACCATGGGCAGTCAGGCAGTAGTAGCATTTGTTAATGGACGACACCGCGACCGCGATCATTTCACGCTCGAGTTTGGACAGGCCAGACGCAGACAGCATGATATCATTAT
>CAYZKE010000415.1:0-3455 GCA_964478505.1 uncultured Loktanella sp. | reverse complement strand
GAGTGGAAGCTGGATTTCGTCGTGGTGAATGGCGAAAACGCAACCTCTGGCATGGGGCTTTCGGGCGATCATGCGAACCTGCTGCTGGATGCGGGCGCGGATGTTGTGACCTTGGGCGATCATGCCTTCGACCAAAAGGACATGCTGGGCTTTATTGAGAAAGAACAGCGGGTTATCCGCCCAATAAACTATTCAAAGGCCGCACCCGGCGTCGGTGCGCGGGTGTTTAACGCACCCGGCGGGCGCAAGGTGCTGGTGGCGCAGGTGCTGGGCCAAGTGTTCATGAAACGCCCCTTTGATGATCCGTTTTCAGCGCTTGATGCGGTCTTGCGTCAGTACCCGATGGGCGGTCAGGTGGCGGCCAGCCTGATTGACATTCACTGCGAAGCGACCTCCGAAAAAATGGCCGTTGGTCATTTCTGCGACGGGCGTGCGAGCATCGTCGTTGGCACCCACACCCATGTGCCCACAGGCGACGCGATGATCCTGTCCGGTGGCACCGCCTATATGACCGACGCGGGCATGTGCGGTGACTACAATTCCGTCATCGGCATGGAAAAAACCGAACCTCTGCGCCGGTTCATCACCGGTATGCCGAAATCACGCTTCACCCCTGCGGCGGAAGAGGCGACGCTCTCTGGCCTTTATGTCGAGACCGACAACATGACAGGCAAGGCGACCAGAGTGGAAATGGTACGCCAAGGCGGGCGACTGTCACAGGCGGGCCCTGCATGATGTCGGAACGCGCGCGGCTGACAGGGTTCCTGTTGCTGCTGGGGTGTGGATGGGGGCTGACGACGCCGTTGGTCAAGATCACGGTGACCGCAGGGTACCAGCCCTTTGGCATCATCTTCTGGCAAATGCTGATTGGTGCGCTGCTATTGGGTGCTGTCCGCTGGCATCAGATCGGACGGATGCCTGTGTCAGCAAAAACGGTGGCAGTGTGGCTGATGATCGCAACAATCGGCACACTTATTCCCGGCACGGCGAGCTATCGCGCGGCCTTTCATCTGCCCTCTGGTATTATGTCGATTGTGATTGCCACCATCCCGATGATGGCCTTTCCGATTGCTTTGGCCCTGGGCAACGACCACTTCTCGTTCCGCCGTTTAGGGGGGCTTTGCCTTGGCCTGATCGGTGTTGGCCTGATCGCCCTGCCCGAGGCAAGCCTGCCGGAACGGGCGATGATCGCCTTTCTGCCTTTAGCGCTTGTCGCACCCTTTTGTTACGCCTGTGAAGGCAACATCGTCGCGCGCTGGGGCACAGCCGGTCTTGATCCGTTTCAGGCCCTGTTCGGGGCGTCGGCCATTGGCACAGTGATCGCACTGCCCCTAGCCGTTGGGTCGGGACAGTTCTTTGTGCCGGCGTCCCCCTTTATCATGGCGGATTTCGCGCTTTTGGTTGGTTCAATTGTGCATGTGCTGGTTTATGCAGGCTACGTCTGGCTCATTGCACGCGCGGGATCGGTCTTTGCTGGCCAAGTCAGCTATGTTGTCACCGGATCGGGCGTCTTCTGGGCGATGGTGCTCTTGGGCGAAACCTATAGTATCTGGGTCTGGCTGGCGCTCTTGTGCATGGCCATCGGGCTGAGCCTTGTGCAGCCACGGCTTGCTGAACCAAAGCCACTGGGCGAGACTAAAGTTCATGGATAATTTTCTGTCCCTCACGCAGACCCAAAGCGCCATCCTGACGATGGCCGTTGTGCTGGGCATGTTTGTGATGTTCCTGCGCGAGATCTATCCCACCGAAGTGGTCGCCATGATCGGGGTGTCGATACTCTTGGCTACCGGTGTACTGCCTTATGAGGCGGCAGTGGCCGCCCTTGCCAACCCTGCCCCCTGGACGATTGCTGCGATGTTCATCATCGTCGGCGCTTTGGTGCGCACCGGTGCCCTGAATGCGCTGACCCAACTGGCCGAACGGCAGGCCAAGGTCAGCCCTGCACGTGCAATTGGCGGGGGGCTGGTCTTTGTCGCTGTCGCAAGTGCGATCATGAACAACACACCGCTGGTTGTTGTGATGATCCCCGTCTTTGTCCAACTCGCGCGGTCCTTGGGCACCTCTGCATCGAAATTGCTGATCCCGCTCAGCTATGCCGCGATTGTGGGCGGCACCATGACGCTTTTGGGGACATCAACGAACCTTTTGGTGGATGGGGTCGCGCGGGCATCGGGGCTTGCGCCATTTGGCATCCTCGAGATCTTCCCGATCGGTGTCGTGGTGGTGCTTTGGACCTTTACATATCTCTATTTCATGGCCCCTCGCCTGCTGCCCGAACGGCAGAGCATGGCGACAATGCTCTCGGACCGGTCCAAGAAGAAATTCTTTTCCGAGGCCGTCATCCCGCCCGACAGCAACCTGATCGGTCGCGAAGTCATGGGTGTGCAGCTGTTCAAGCGGGATGGCGTGCGCCTGATCGACGTCGTGCGCGGGGATCAATCGCTGCGCCGCAATCTAAAGAGTGTCACCCTCCAGGTCGGCGACCGCGTCGTTTTGCGTACCGAGATGACCGAGCTTCTGTCGCTGCAAAACAACAAGGAGTTGCGGCGCGTCGACCAGCTGTCCGCCGTGGAGACAAAGACCGTCGAGGTCCTGATCACGCCGAACTGCAAGATGGTAAATCGCCGGCTTGGGTCAATGCGCCTGCGGCGGCGTTATGCGGTTTATCCGCTCGCGTTGCACCGGCGGAATGCCAACATCAGCGCGCAGATCGACGATATTGTCATTCGAGTCGGTGATACAATCCTGCTGGAAGGTGCGCCCGAAGATATCCAGCGTCTGGCCGAGGACATGAACCTTGGCGATGTGTCCGAAGCATCCCAGCGCGCCTATCGCCGTGGCCATGCGCCGGTAGCGATTGGCGTTCTTTTGGCCGTTGTCACGCTGGCAGCCCTTGGCGTGGCCCCGATCCTGATGCTCGCGATGCTGGGGGTCACGGTTGTCTTGATGACCGGCTGCATTGACGCGGATGAGGCGTTCTCGCATGTTGATGGCCGCCTGCTCGCGCTGATTTTCGCTATGCTGGGCGTGGGCTCGGCGTTGCAATCCTCGGGTGCCGTAGAGATGATTGCCGACACCTTGTCGCCTGTCATGCTCGTCATGCCGCCCTTCCTTGTGGTGCTGTCCGTCTACCTGCTCTCCAGCGTCCTGACCGAGCTTGTTTCGAATAACGCCGTCGCCGTCGTTATGACACCGATTGCCATCGGGCTGGCCAGCGCTCTTGGCGTTGATCCACGGCCTTTGGTCGTGGCCGTCATGATCGCCGCAAGTGCGAGCTTTGCCACGCCCATCGGCTATCAGACCAACACGCTGGTTTACGGCCCCGGCGGGTATAAATTCTCGGACTTTCTGAAATTCGGCATCCCGCTGAACCTGTCGCTGGCGCCGATTGTTTCCTTTGTGATCCCCTTTATCTGGCCACTCTAGACGGGGTTGCGGGGGCCGTGGTGCTTGCC
>CAYZKE010000414.1:0-3460 GCA_964478505.1 uncultured Loktanella sp. | reverse complement strand
CTGACCGTGTTTGGCAATGCCAACGACGAAGTAACGATGATTGGTGCCGTTTTCCAAGGCAACGTTACAAACGATAACCGGGATACGTTCGCTGAGTATACCTTTGGAAGCGCGACCGTTCTTATTGATGACGATATTCTTGCAAGTAATGTAAACGTGGTCTGAGCCCACATTATTCACCGGCACTTTCGCTGAGCGGGGTCGCGGCGCCTGAACGGGGTTGGTCGTGCGGTGAGCGCATTACACGGGTTCACGACGATGGTTCGAGGCGCCTGCGGTCTGCATCATGAGGTTGGCGCGTCTACAGGGCGTTGTTGCGCAACTCGCGCCTGAGGCGTGATTGCCCCCTTGGATTCAGACATCAAGTGCAACGGTTGATTTGAAGGCGGCGGTTTCGTCGGCCATGGCCTCGGCGGGTGTTCGTATCCGTCCGGTCTGACTGCTCTGCCGCGGTTTAGCGTGAGCTGCTAATGCCCATTATCGCTAATGGGCATTATGGGGCGGCTGATGGGCACGAAGAAGGGCGGCAAGCGACGGTTCTGGTCTGACGATGAGAAGCGCTCGATCTGCTTGCAGACGCGCGCGCCGGGCGTATCGGTGGCGCAGGTTGCGCGGCGCTACGCGATGAATGCGAACCTGATCCACACTTGGCTTCGTGATCTTCGGTTTGCGCCGTCGGGCGAACCGGACGTGAGCGCGGTCGTGGATGACGTGATCTTCCTTCCCGTCGAACTCGAAAGCGCGGCGATCGACACTGGCACGCCCCCGCCATCACACCAACCTGCGCTCACGGCGCCGCTGACGGCACAGCGCATTGATATCGCCCTGTCGGACGGACGGCGCATCCTGGTCGAGGGGACCACGGCGTTGGCGGCAGTCGTGGCGATGGTTGAAGGGCTTTCCTCATGATCCCGGTGCCGAGCAATGCGCGGATCTGGCTTGCGGCGGGCGTGACGGATATGCGGCGGGGCTTCAACACGCTGGCGGCGCAAACCGAGAAGGTCCTGGAACTGGATCCTTACTCCGGGCATCTGTTCGTCTTCCGCGGTCGGCGCGGCGATCTCCTGAAGATCATCTGGTGGGATGCTCAAGGCGCCTGCCTGTTCACCAAGCGCCTTGAGCGGGGCCGATTTGTCTGGCCGGCCGCCAAGGATGGCAAGGTGAACTTGAGCCCGTCTCAACTGGCGATGCTGCTGGAAGGGATCGACTGGCGCGCGCCCGTGAAGACATGGACGCCGCTCACGGCGGGGTAGCTGTTTGCCCAATAAAACATGGGCTTTCATGCTTTTTTTGGTTCCAGATGATCGGGCGTGTCGGTATACTCTTGGGCATGTCGGAGACCTTCAAAACCCTGCCCGATGACCCTGCTGAGTTGCGGGCCGTCAGCGAGTTGATGGTCCAGCACATCCAGTCTCTGACCTACCAAAACGAGAAGCTGAAGGCCGAGTTGGACGGACATCGCAAGGCCCGCTTTGGCTCCAAATCCGAGACCTCCGAACAGCTGGCGCTGGACCTGCAAGAGGACACCGAGATCGAAGCCGCGGCCCAAGAGCAGGCCCAGGACGATGCCGTCGACGAAGGGGCTGCATCTGAAGAGGAACAGACACAGCGCAAGCGGACCCACAACCGTGCGCCGCTGCCCAAGCACCTCAAGCGCGAGCAGAATGTCCTGTCGTCCGGCGAGACCTGCGGCGATTGCGGCGGCAAGCTGCGTCAGCTTGGCGAAGATGTGACCGAAGAGTTGGATTACGTCCCCGGCCACTTCGTGGTGCGCCAAATCGTGCGCCCGCGCATGGCGTGCAACGGCTGCGAAGCCTTCGTGCAGGCAGACCTGCCCTCGCGGCCCATCACCCGTGGGCGCGGCGGCCCGGGCCTTCTGGCCCATGTCCTGGTCAGCAAATATTGCGATCACCTTCCGCTTTATCGCCAATCCGAGATCTACGCCCGCGAGAAGGTCGACCTGCATCGCTCCACACTGACGGATTGGGTGGGGCGCTCCACCAGCTTGCTGACCCCGCTCACCGATCACATCGGCGCACTGGTCCGGGCCGGGCCCGCGCTCTTTGCCGACGACACGCCCCTCAAGCTGCAAACCAAGGGTAAAACCGGCAAGACCCAGACCGCCCGGCTCTGGTGCTATGTCCGCGATGAGCGGCCATGGGCCGGTGAGACCCCGCCTTGCGCCTGGTACCAGTTCAGCGCCGATCGCAAAGGCGAGCACCCTGTCAGCCATCTGACCGGATATGAGGGCTGCGTCCACGCGGACGGCTTTGCAGGCTTCAACGGTCTGTTCGGCCCGGATGGCGCACGCGAACAGGCCTGTATGGCCCATGTCCGGCGCAAGTTCGTTGAGGTCTATGAACGCGAGGGGTCCACCATCGCCGGGGAGGCCATCAAGCAAATCGCCAAGCTTTATGCCGTCGAGAAGACCATTCGGGGCAAACCCGCTGAGGAACGGGCGGTCGTGCGCGAGGAGAAGGCCAAACCGATCTTTGAGGCGCTTGAGGCGTGGCTGGCCGAGCAGCTTCCGAAGATCTCCGGCAAATCCAAGCTTGCGGAGGCCATCAGATATGCCCTGGGCCGCATGCCCAAAGCGCGCGCCTACCTCACTGACGGCCACCTTGAGCCCGACAACAACATCTGTGAAAACAAGATCCGTCCCGTGGCGGTCGGACGCAAAAACTACCTGTTCGTCGGATCACAGGGCGGCGGCAAAGCAGCAGCCGTGGCCTACACCCTGATCGAAACCGCCCGCATGAATGGCGTCAATCCGGAAGCTTGGCTCACTTGGGTCCTCGAGCGCCTACAGGACCATAAAACTACCCGCATCGATGATCTCATGCCCTGGAACTTCAAGCCACAGTAACGCAACCGCGGTCAGACCGGACGCATACCTTGAACGCACTGGAGGAGTTGATGCAATCCGGAGACTCCCTGGTTTACGTGGAGGAAACAGATGGGGCCGCCTGTGAATAAGAAATTCCTGGTTCTCTCGTTTCTCGTTCTTGCTGCGTGCGGTCTGCCAAGAAGTGGGCCAACGTCCACTGAGGTGAATAGATATCTATCGAAAGAGTTTTCAGGTGCGCTCCTCGTTCCTATCGATTTTCCAGTTGTGGACTATTTGGGCCGACAACGGCACGTGGAAGTTCCTGGGTGGCTTGAGCCTGCGAACGGTTTATCGGATGATGTGATCCTTCCGGGCGACACCTTGTCGATAACGGTTTTTGAGAACATCGAGTCCGGAATTCTTGCGTCGGCAGGTCAACCCAGAGCCGTGAATGATCTTCAAGTTGAATCCAGTGGAATGGTTTCGATGCCTTATCTCGGACGGCTTCGTGTCGCAGGCATCACGATCGAAGCATTGAGGGCGATGATAGTTCGGCGTTTGGAAGATCAGTCGCCGGACCCGCAAGTTGTTGTGAACCGCCAGGCCGGTTCATCCTCGCGTATTTCGGTCATG
>CAYZKE010000413.1:1329-3477 GCA_964478505.1 uncultured Loktanella sp. | reverse complement strand
CTCCCGCAACCAAATCTTACCAATGATTACAACGTACTACGCCTCGCATCCGCGGGGCCATTTGCGTTGCTAAATCCGAAATGTACGTACGGAACTCGCAATGAAGGCAAAGTGAGACATGTAGCAACGGCGCACAATGGGCAAATGTTGTAGCGGCGATAGGCGTCATCAAGACGAACGATACACGGAGAACACCCAGGAACTGTGATGCGCTTGTCCAGGTTCATCACAACCAGTCTTCTCGCGCAAAGTGACAGGACTAGGACGGACCCGTTCTTGGGGGGCCGAGCCTAATCTTCTCTTCAAGTTTGGCTGTGAGCGTAGCCTGATCCAAGTGTTGGACTGCAAAAGCTCGGGCCTGATGACGCATCTCGGCAAGCTCCTGCTCCGAGAGCATTGCCGCTGCCACTACAGCCGAACAAAACGCAGATGGATCGCTCTCTGGAGCAACGAAACCTGTCATACCGTCTTGCAAGGCTTCTGGTATCCCAGCGTGATCGGTCGCCACAACGATTGCTCCAGCTGCCATGGCTTCCTGCAATACCATTGGCAGGCCTTCTGTATCACCATTTTCTGCTGTTTTCGATGGGACCAATATGAATTCGGCATTCGCCATTTCGGATTGAACTTCTTTATGATCGATATGCCCAAGAAATGTGACCCTGTCTTTGAGCCCTAATTCCGCTGCGCGCGCCAAACAAGCTGCATGCAACTCACCGGCTCCGATCATCCTAAAATGGGCAGTTGGTTTCGACGCGGCAACTTTGGAAAATGCTTCCAAGGCGAGAAGTGGTTGTTTCTTGTGAACGAAACGCCCCACAAAAAGGTACCGCCCAGAAACCTTAGAGCAGGGCTTAACACGCTGTGTATCGACACCGCTTGGGATCACATGTGCGTTTTCGTGGGCTACGCCGCGTGCGGCGAGTTCGTCCAGGAGGAACTGCGACACCGCAAAGACACCTGCTGCTCGTTTCATCATTTTGCGATAACTCGAAGCGCGTCCTCGCTTTCGCAGATGCTTTGACGCATCGGCTCCGCGGAAATAGACATAAAAGGGTAGCCCGGTAATCATCGCCGCACGATATACCGGTAAGGCATGATGACCGAACTCCGCGAGGACGACCTCGGCTTTTTCGGCCTGCAAGAACGCGCAAATCTCCCGCGTTTCATACCGCGATGCAACTTTAGTGCTCTGCTGACAAGCCATGCGCCAAACAAGAGAGGCATAATGAGACAACGCACCTACGCCTTTCGGCCGCAGGTGCCAGACGTGCATTGGTTTCCCAATAGGATCTATTCCATTCGATTTTCTGGATAAAACGATCGTGTTTCCGTTGAATAGACTGGCAATATGATGATTAACCTGTGTTTCTCCGGCCTCATAATAATTGCCTGTTGCAATACATATCCTCATCAATCGGCGCGCTGCTTAGTTGGTTTCGGCCACCCTTGAGGGTGATTGAGATAAACAGCGCGTCGGAAATAGGACGCAACTTTCCAAATAAAGTGTGGGATCCTCTTATGGAGACTTGGTTTCTTGAGGTTGCTGTTGTTTTCGCCAACGATCTGGCTCAGACCAAAATCCTCAATATGGCTGGGAAATGGTTCGAGACCGGCAAGACGGTAGCCATGTGCATAAAACCGACCTATCTCATGTTCGAACGGTAGACGCATGTTCTCGATTGTTGCACTGATCCTACCGGCCACTTCCGCCTTTATCAGATAGCACCCGTTACCGGTAAATCTTCCAATATAACCGTTGATGTTCCACCTGCCAGCTTGCCCCCGCAAAAGTGGAAATTTGGCACGTGTTGCGTTCAATCTAAGAATATCCCAGCATTCGGAGGCAGACAAAGAAGCCTCCAGAGCTTCGACGAAGTCGTCGTGCAAAACAATGTCATCTTCCAGAATCAGACCAACTGGATACTCCGAAGCAGCCAACTCTTTCCAGATTGAAAGATGCGAATAATAGCATCCCACTTTGCCGGGCAAGAGATACTGCCCCATACTTCGCTCATAAGCCTTAGAATCCACCTTTTTCCGCAAGGATTCAGAGATACGTGCCCCGTCTATTGCGGAAAATCGGGTAAATGCGATCCCATGTGCCTCAAGGCTCATGCGCATACGCTCCATCCGCTCTGGCGATCT
>CAYZKE010000413.1:0-1229 GCA_964478505.1 uncultured Loktanella sp. | reverse complement strand
AAGCCGAAAAGTGGCTGACGGATTGCGCGGCTTTTCTGGGTCCGAGTGTTTCCGAAATCCATCTGGTCGTGCGGTCTTATGCCGATTTCCTGACATCAGCATATGCAATGCGTGCGGTTTACGCAAAAGGCGTTGGCGATCTGCGCATTTACCAAAAGGAACTGGTCCGCTGTAGACGCGGTTGGCCGGAGGTTGTTGCTGATATCCGTGCTGCATTTCCCGGTCGATCGATCAGGATTTGGACATTTCCGGACAATTTGAGGGAAAACAAACTGTTTGAAGCTTTGACCGGGCTTAGTGAAGCACCGCAGAGACCAACTCATCTCAATGCGTCGGTCAGCGCCGCAGGCATCGCACATGCCTTAGCGCACAAAAATGACCGTGATTACGATCCTGACGATGTGATAGCCAAGTTTCAGCTTGGTGTAAGGCTTGGTGTCTTTACAGATGAGCAAAGAGCAACGCTCGACAAAAGGTTTCTTGCTGATTTGGCGCGCTTGCCTCAGGACATGATGTCGGAGACATCCAGTACTTTGATAGGAGAGCCGACGTGAGTGATGGGCCAAACAATAGTATTGCGGTGACAGAAGGCACGACACCTGTCTGCGGCGTAAATTATATCTGCACAGGTGCAGTGTTTACAAAGGCCGGTGTGAATTCGGCCCGGTCAGTGCGGAAGCACTCGCCCAACCTGTTGATAGATATTTACACGGATTCGCCCTCAGAAATCCCTGACGGTCTTTTCGATGTGGTTCATCTAGTCGCTGATCCTCACCGGCGTTCAAAGGTCGACTATATGGCGAAGACGCGTTTTGATCGCTCCCTTTACCTCGATACCGACACGCGTGTCGTCACAGATATTTCCAACATGTTCGACCTTCTTGACCGGTTTGACCTCGCAATCGCGCATGCACATGAACGTAACAAGAAGGGTAATCTTGAAGGCTGGCGATGCCCAATCCCGGATCACTTTCCACAACTGAACTCGGGCGTCATGGTCTACCGACGGACCCCTGTCGTGATGAAAATGCTCTCTGACTGGCAAGCCGCGTTTCACACAGCTGGGTTTAACAAAGATCAGGTCACACTGAGAGAGTTGTTGTGGATGTCAGACTTGCGGATCTACATTCTGCCCCCTGAATGCAATGTCCGTTACGACAAATATATCAAAGTTTGGACGCCAGACGAGGCAGAACCCAAGATCCTTCACTTTGCCAGCTATCATCACG
>CAYZKE010000412.1:0-3485 GCA_964478505.1 uncultured Loktanella sp. | reverse complement strand
CAGTTGGTAAAGCGGCTTTTCCGCGATCTTCGCAATGGCATCCCAGACAGCCATATCAATCGTCCCGACTGCAACCGAACGCTCGCCATGTCCGCCCGGTTTCTCGTTCTGCATCATCGCAGCCCAGATCTTATGTCCGTCCAGATTGTCACCCGCCTCATTGATCAGCGATGCAGGGTCCGCTTCAAGGATACGGTCCCTGAAACGTTCACGGATCAGACCGCCCTGACCATAGCGACCATTGGAATTGAAGCCGTAGCCGACAACGCGGCGGCCATCCCTGACGACATCGGTGACCACGGCAACAAGACTCGCTGTCATTTTGCTGAAATCAATATATGCGTTCCGGATCGGAGACGCGATCGGCTTGGTCACTTCGCAGATATCGACGATGCGCATTGGCTTTTCCTTTTCAACAATTTGTCGCCCTGTGGCCGTCAACGCGTATCTTGGCGGATCACACCTGACAATATCCAACACCAGAACAGGTACAACAAGGCGCGGGCAGCAATATATCTTGCACAGACGCCCTGCTGCGCCCAACAAGGATCCGTGACAAAAACGACAAGACGGGAACCTGATCGTGACCAATACGCTCTATGATGCACTCTTTGCACGCCATGCAGAAAACGACGCCACATTTCTGACGCTGGATGACGGGACAAAGGTCAGTTACCGCAGCTTTGTGCGGCGCGTCGGACAGTTGGCGCAGGTGCTGGCGGATGCAGGCGTAAACCCGGGTGACCGGATTGTTGTACAAGCCCCCAAGATCATGGACACAATCGCCCTTTACGGTGCTGCCGTCCAAACCGGGGCGGTCTATTTACCGCTCAACACTGCCTATACGCAAAGCGAGGTCGCGTATTTCATCACTGATGCGGCCCCGCGCATGGTCGTCTGCGATGTAGAAAACGCAGCCGCGGCTTCCACAATCTGCAGCGGTGACACGCTGGTGCTGACCCTTGCTAAAGACGGCACAGGATCGCTTTCCACGGAGGCCAATACCTGCGTGGGAACCTTTGCGACGGTGCCGCGCGGCCCCGATGATCTGGCCGCACTCCTTTACACATCGGGCACTACAGGCCGGTCAAAGGGTGCGATGATGTCGCATAAAAATCTGCTATCGAACGCCCGAACCCTGACCGACCTTTGGCGGATTACCAGTGAGGACCGGCTGATCCATGCGCTGCCGATCTTTCACACCCACGGGCTTTTTGTAGCACTGAACACCGCGTTATTGGCCGGCGCGCAGGTCCGTTTCATGGCCGGCTTTGATATCGACGCAATTATTGGTGAACTGCCCGCATCCACGCTTCTTATGGGTGTGCCAACATTTTACACCCGCCTGCTGGCGGACACGCGGCTGACCCGCGATCTGGTCGCGAATATGCGGCTTTTCATATCAGGGTCTGCACCGCTGCTGGCAGAAACCCATACCGCGTTTGAAAGCAGAACAGGCCACCGTATTCTTGAACGCTACGGGATGACCGAAACCAACATGATTACCTCCAACCCCTATGATGGCGCGCGGCTGGCAGGCACAGTCGGCTACGCCCTGCCCGGGACAGAAGTTGAAATCACCAATGACGGTCAGCCGGTTGGACCGGATGAAATCGGGATGATCGAGGTGCGCGGCGACAATGTGTTTCAGGGCTATTGGAACATGCCCGAAAAAACCGCCGAAGAGCTGCGCAAGAACGGTTTTTTCATAACAGGTGATCTGGGTGTGAAATCGGAAGACGGGCGCATCACGATCGTTGGACGGCAGAAGGATCTGATCATCTCAGGGGGCTACAACATCTATCCCAAAGAAATCGAAGACGTGCTCAATGATATTGACGGCGTTGTCGAGAGCGCTGTTTTCGGCGTGGCCCATCCCGACTTTGGAGAAACCATGCTGGCAGCAATCGTGTTGGACAATCACACTCTGACGACTGATGACATCGCCGCAGCGGCCACGCCGCAACTTGCACGTTTCAAGCACCCGAAGCGATACATCATCACCGACGCCCTGCCCCGCAACACAATGGGCAAAGTGCAGAAAAACATCCTGCGCGAGACGTACCGCAATCTTGGGACGGCATGATTTTGTAGCCGCGCCACGCGCAAGAAAAATATTTCAATCACGTCCCTCATGCCCTACCATTCAAATATACGAATATGTAGGTGAGCTATGAAACTGACACGCAGAAAAGTCATCCAAGGCGGGGCAAGTGCAACCTTGTCGGCTGCTTTGACGCAGCCCGTTTGGGCACAAACAACATTGCAGGCGGATGACCGCACGCTGAACACGCTCAGCGACGGCAATCTTGTTTTGCCCAAAAGCTTTGCTTTCGGAGGCACACCGCCAGAAGGTGCCGATGAGCTGCTCGCGCGCTACGGCATCACAGGCGACAGCATGACACCTGATTGCAACGTCACACTCTTGCGCAGCGGTGACCGCACGATCCTGTTTGATGTGGGTGCGGGGCAGGAATTCATGCCCAGCGCCGGTAAGTTGCTGGATGCCTTCGATACATTGGGCGTTGATATTTTCGATGTCACCGATGTGGTCTTTACCCATGCCCACCCCGACCATCTTTGGGGCGTGCGGGATGATTTCGGCGATCTGATGTTCCCTGATGCGACCTATCACATGGGCCGCGCCGAATGGGATTACTGGACCGATCCCAACACCGTCTCCACCATCGACGAGGGCCGTGTGACCTTTGCTGTAGGTGCCCAAAGCCGCCTTGAGCTGCTGGCCGAGCAGATCAACCTCTTTGAGGATGATCAGGAAATCCTGCCCGGCGTTCTGTCGCGCATGACTCCGGGCCACACCCCCGGTCATATGGCGTTCGAGGTGCAGATGGGCAGTGAAAGCATCATGATCCTTGGCGATAGCATCGTGAACCATCATATCGCCTTCGAGAAACCGGCGTGGCTCTCGGGGTCGGATCAGGATCCTGAGCTGGGCGTCCAGACGCGCCTTGGCTTGCTTGACCAGCTCAGCACATCGCAAATGCGCCTGATCGGCTTCCACCTGCCGGGTGGCGGTTTGGGCCGTGCGGAACGGCGCGGCGACGGCTTTGTCTTTGTCGGTGAAGAGACATGATCCGCTACGTTCTTCCGGTATTGGCCGTTCTTGCGACAACCGCGCAAGCAAACGAAAATATTGCAGATCAATATCCTGGTTCCGCTCTCTACAGCGCACCGGTTGAATTTATCCCCGGTGTCTTCAGCGCCATCGGGGCCACCGCACCGCCAACCTATGAAAACAGCGGCCACAACAATAACCTCAGCTTTATCGTCACAGGCGAAGGTGTCGTCGTGATCAACGGCGGCGGTGCCTATGTGCTGGCCGCGGCCTTGCAAGACGAAATCAAGGCGCGCACAGATGAGCCTGTGGTTCTGGTGGTCAATGAAAACGGCCAGGGCCATGCGATGCTGGGCAATGCCTATTGGGCCGAACAGGGCGTGCCGATCATTGCCCATGAGGACGCCGC
>CAYZKE010000411.1:0-3520 GCA_964478505.1 uncultured Loktanella sp. | reverse complement strand
AAAATGCGTGCCGCTTATGCGATCACCGACAAGCAAGAGCGCACTGCCGCTGTTGCCAATGCCAAGCAAGAGATCATCGACGCGCTGACCGAAGAGCAGCAGGAAGATGGCAACCTTAGTGCGGCGCTGAAAAAGCTGGAATCCAGCGTTCTGCGCGGTGATGTTGTCAAGAACGGCAAGCGGATTGACGGCCGTGCCCTCGACACAATCCGTCCGATCGTTTCCGAGACAGGTATCCTGCCACGCACCCACGGTTCTGCCCTGTTCACACGTGGCGAAACCCAAGGTCTGGTTGTGACCACATTGGGCACCGGCGACGACGAACAGATGATCGACGCGCTGACCGGCATGTATAAATCCAACTTCATGCTGCACTATAACTTCCCGCCTTATTCGGTTGGTGAAGTCGGTCGTGTGGCAGGCCCCGGCCGTCGCGAGATTGGTCATGGTAAGCTGGCATGGCGTGCGCTTCAGGCGGTTCTGCCTGCGCCAACTGATTTCCCTTACACCATTCGCGTGGTGTCCGAGATCACTGAATCCAACGGGTCATCCTCGATGGCATCCGTCTGTGGTGGCTCCTTGTCCATGATGGACGCGGGTGTGCCATTGAAGGCACCGGTTGCCGGTGTGGCGATGGGTCTGGTGATGGAAGAAGACGGCTCTTACGCCATTCTGTCGGACATCCTTGGTGACGAAGACCACCTTGGTGACATGGATTTCAAGGTTGCGGGTACCGAGAACGGGATCACATCCTTGCAGATGGACATCAAGATCGCGGGCATCACGCCAGAGATCATGAAGAAGGCGCTTGAGCAGGCGAAAGCAGGCCGTTTGCACATTCTGGGTGAGATGGGCAAAGCCATAACGGGCGCGCAGGAATTCAGCGTGCACGCACCCAAGATCGAAACCATGCAGATCCCAACCGATAAGATCCGTGAAGTTATCGGTTCGGGCGGTAAGGTCATCCGGGAGATCGTGGAAACATCCGGTGCCAAGGTCGATATCAATGACGACGGTGTGATCAAGCTGGCATCCAACGATGCCGAGGCGATCAAGAAAGCCTACGACATGATCTATTCGATCGTGGCAGAGCCGGAAGAAGGCGTGATCTACAAAGGCACAGTTGTGAAACTGGTCGACTTTGGTGCTTTCGTGAACTTCTTCGGCAAGCGCGACGGTCTGGTGCACGTGTCCCAGATCGAGAACCGCCGCCTGAACCATCCTTCCGACGTCCTTAAGGAAGGTCAGGAAGTCTGGGTCAAGCTGCTTGGTTTCGATGATCGCGGCAAGGTCCGTCTGGCCATGAAGATGGTCGATCAGGAGACCGGTAAAGAGATCACGAAAGAAGAAGGCGAAGAGTAAGCTCTAGCCCGACGAAATCGATCAAGAACGAAACGCCCGGCTAGATTGTCGGGCGTTTTTTGTGCCCACAATTCTGCACTACAGTGCAAATTGCGCGACAGGTGCGCCGCGCCCTTCCCTTGGGTCAATCAAAGACTACTTCGCGCAGTGGGGCAGCGAGGCCCTTGGATTGTAAACAAGAAAGGATACCTAATGAATTTCAAGGCAATACTTGCTACGACGGCACTTGGCACGATGGCCACGGGTGCGGTGGCTCAGAATTTCGATGGCGTGTCTTTTGGTGTGGGTGTGACCAATTTTGGTCTGTCTCTGGAAGGTGAATACGCTGTTAGTCCGCAGGTTGGCGTCCGTGGGATGGCAATGGGCGGTTTTAGTTTCGACGATGAATTCGATATCGACGATGCGAACGTTGATGGTGAGGTGGATCTGGGCGGCGTTGCGGTCCTTGCGGACTATTACCCGCTTGGTAACGCGTGGCGACTGTCAGGCGGGCTGTTCTTTTCCACCAGTGAGGTGACGGGCACCGTCACGGACGGACTCACAACATATGACGGTGAGATCAATTTCAAGAACGAAGTGGCGCCGTTGATCTCCACCGGTTTCAGCACCGAAGTCGCCTCGGGCTGGTCGGTGTCGGGTGATATCGGCGTGATCGTGTCTTCGTTAGAGGTGTCGTCTGACGACAACACCGGCACGGTACAGGCTGATATCGAAGAGTTGAACGCAGATCTTGAGGATGTGCCGGTCTTTCCGTTTATCGGCGTCGCGGTCAGTTATTCCTACTAGATCGTGGTCCAGACATGAAAAAGGCCCCGGTCGACGAACCGGGGCCTCCTTTTTGTGCTGTGACCTAGCCTAGCCCTTGAGCTTTGTCGTCCGCAGATACGGGAAGACTGTCGTGAAATCACCAAACTTTGCTTTCGCGTCTTCATCGCTGACCGTCGCTGGAATAATCACGTCATCGCCCACGTTCCAGTTTGCGGGCATTGCAACACCCTCTCCCGCTGCCGTCTGTAGCCCGTCAAGCGCGCGGAGCACTTCGGCAAAGTTACGGCCTACGTTCATCGGGTAGGTCATCGACAGCTTCAGCTTTTTGTCAGGCCCAATGATGAAAACGACGCGGACTGTGGCACTGTCCGCAGGTGTGCGCCCGTCCGGCAGATAGGCGTCCGCGGGCAACATGTCGAAGGCTTTGGCGACGGTCAGGTCCTCATCGGCGATGATCGGGAAACCGGCCTTAGCGTTCGCGAATGTTTCGATATCGCTTTTCCACTTTTTGTGATCCTCAACGCCATCGACGCTGATCCCCATCACCTTGGTGCCGCGCTTGGCCCATTCATCAGCCAGCTGTGCAACAGCGCCAAATTCTGTGGTGCAAACGGGGGTGAAATCTTTGGGGTGCGAAAACAGGATCGCCCAGCTATCGCCAATCCAGTCATGCAGCGAAAGGGTGCCTTGGTCGGTTTCGACGGTCAGATCGGGAATGGTATCATTGATGCGGAGACTCATTGTAATAGTTCCTCTGTTGAAGTGCATTACTGGGTATATAGGTATCCTTAGCGCTGACTGCTACCGCCGCTTGCGCCCATTCCGCGCCGGTGTCACAAGTTTCAAGAACATTTGTCAGGGAGAGATCCAATGATCGAGAACCGCAATTTCTATATCAACGGGGCGTGGGTGCCACCGGTGCAGCCCCGCGATTACAACGTGATTGATCCTTCTACGGAAGATCCCTGCGCGATCATTTCGCTTGGCGATCAGGCAGATACCGATGCGGCTGTTGCCGCGGCCAAGGCTGCGTTCCCCGCATGGGCTGCGACAGATCCCGAGGAGCGTGCTTCTTATGTTAAAGCAATCCTTTCCCAATATGAAGCGCGGGTCGAGGAAATGGCCCAGGCGATCAGCATGGAAATGGGCGCACCCATTGATATGGCCCGTAGCAGTCAGGCCCCTTGCCTGCCTTGGCACCTGAAAAACACCCTTGAGGCGGTGAAGGAAATTGAGTGGATCCGCCCCCTTGGGCCGCACGCCCCCAATGACCGCATCGCCATGGAACCGATCGGTGTGGTGGGCCTGATCACACCGTGGAACTGGCCGATGAATCAGGTCACGCTGAAGGTGATTCCCGCCCTTCTGGCCGGCTGTACGATGGTTTTAA
>CAYZKE010000410.1:0-3535 GCA_964478505.1 uncultured Loktanella sp. | reverse complement strand
GAAACGGCGTAGACCGTAGCGATTGGGCAGAGATATGATTTCAAGACGTTCCATGATTGCGGGTTCAGCCGCATTTGGGCTTGCCGGCTGTGCAAGTCAGGCATCGGTTTACACTGGGCCAGAAGTAACCCGTATTCAGGTGCTGAAAGAACGGCGTGAGATGCAGTTGCTCAACAACCGTACGCTGCTGAAGTCTTACAAAATTGATCTGGGTTTTGATCCGATCGGCCACAAGACCCAAGAAGGTGACGGTCGCACGCCCGAAGGCGGCTACCGGATTGACCGGCGCAACCCCAACAGCCGCTTCCACCTTTCTTTGGGGATCTCCTATCCTGATGCCAACGACCTTGCCTATGCGAAGGCGAAAGGTGTGGATCCGGGGGGTGATATCTTTATTCACGGAACACCGCAAAGATGGATCGGCACTCCCGATTGGACGTGGGGTTGCATTGCGGTGACCAACGAAGAGATGGAAGAAGTCTACGCGATGGTCGACACGGGCACGCTGATCTACATCTACGCCTAGAAGCTGAAGCCGACGATGGGTTGCCTGATGCTTGGGTCGCTACCCATGTTCAATGTCCACCAAAGCTTGGCTGATTCCTCTTGATACCATGCAAAGCCCATAAAACGCGCGTCGGGATCAAGGATTACGGCGCGTGTATCGGGTTGCGCCATCCACGCACCGAGTGTCTGCAATTCTGTTTCAAACGACTCTGAAATATTCTCACCCAAAAGCCGCCCGGGGAAACCCACACGTCGTGCCCTTTCCAGCGGGCTTGAACCATCAGATCCAAAAAGCCAGGGTCTGTTCTGTACGGCCATATCGCGGGAGTGCGTGGCAGCGGCGGCATTCAGCCGTGCATCAAGTTCGACAGGCGGGACGCCTGCGGTGCGCCGCAACGCGTTGACACTGTCCAGCATCCGGAACTGCACAGCGGCTTCATCGCCGGAACGGATCACATAAGCCGTCGGCAAGGGTAGCCCATCCGGCCCAAGCGGTCTGTTGCTCGGAGCACTACAGGCCGCAAGTCCGACTGCTGCCAGTCCCATCACCATTTCGCGTCGCAACATTAGACCGCTCGTCCTTCTTGAGTTTTTCAACCTTTAGCTTGATTGGCGTGACACTTCAAACCCACATCCACACAGATCGGCGGGAATGACATTTGTTTGAATTGCGATGCTATGCCAGACACATTATCTAGCGTTGATAAGAAGAATGATCCTTTGAGGAGGGCCAAAATGACAAATACGTTCTCGCGCCGTGGGTTCTTGGCAGCTTCCGCAGCCATGGTCGGCACAGGGGCTGTTGCACAGACGGCCAACAGCACAGAAATCGAGGCTGATATCTCGCAAGGTGTTCAGCGGAATATCGCGAGCTTCCGGTCATTGGATTGGCAGCCGTATTTCAGCAACCTGAACAATGGCGCGATTCTGGTCGACCTGCAGTCGCGCGCTTTGCATTTCTGGTCTGAGGACGAGTCGATCTATAAGCTTTATCCGACAAGTGTTCCGCTATCCGACGAACTGACGCGCACGGGCCGGACCGAGATCACACGCAAAGTGGAAGGACCAAGCTGGGCGCCGACGCCATCTATGAAGCTACGTAACCCTGAATGGCCGGATTTCATTGGTCCGGGTCCTGATAACCCCCTTGGTACGCATGCCTTGCATCTGTCTTGGCAGTATTACCGCATTCACGGCACCCATGACACACGCAAGATTGGCCGTCGGTCATCCAACGGGTGCGTTGGCCTGTATAACGAACAGATTGCAGAGCTATATGCGCTTTCCCGTGTTGGTACGCAGGTTTTGCTGATTTGACGTCGATAGCGTTTGTCTGAATAAAAAAGGGCGCATCACACGATGTGCCCTTTTTTGATCCGTATTTCGTGTGTGTTCGGCGGACACGATTATTTGAAAAAACCCAGACGCCACCACTTTTTCCTGCGTTCTTCGGCAGCCAATCGCGCAGCTTTGCGTGCTTCCAGTTCTGCAACTGTCTTTTCCACCGCGCGCTGCTCTTCCACTGTGTCGACCATGCTGTCAATTGCGGCTTCGGGCGCTTTGCCTGTCTCGCGGTTGAAGTCCCGAACCCACCCCGGTGCCTTTGTCGGTTTCGCTTCTGCCGGCTTGAGCTCGAGCGGTTGTGATTTGGGTGTACGTGGTTCCGAGTTCAGAACGTACTCGTTCGTCTCGGATACCAAACGTGTCAGAGTCTTGTTGAGGTCAAAGCGGGAATTCACCTTCAGCGGTTTCACCCGCTCGCCTTCTTTGTTGATGATGTTCAGCCATTCCCGTGCTGACTGGATCCGTGCCTTGGGCAAGATCTGCATGGCTTTGTCGATCGCTTCGAGAAACACACGATCATATTCAGGGAACCGCCCGGCGAGCGGTTCACAAGGATCAGGGTTTCTGCCCGCAAATTCGGCCATGCGGGTTTGGCTGTTTGGCGGGGCAACACCGCTGATCAGGTGATAGAACGTGGCGCCAAGCGCATAAAGGTCACTACTGGGGCCTTGTTTTCCGCCTGCAAAGTAGAATTCCTGCGGGGAATAGCCATCTTTCACGATCAACACGGATGAAACAGCACGTGTTTCACGGCTGGCTTCTTCGCGTGCAGCGCCGAAATCAATCAGGAACGGGCTTCCCCATTTGTCCAACAGGATGTTGTCGGGCGATATATCGCGGTGCAGCAGGTCATTTTGGTGTACCAGATCAACCGCATCCAGAACCTTAATCAGGATTTCCTTGATCTGGGCTGGCGGCAAAGGCTTGTTCTTGTCATTCACAATGCTCAGCAAATCGCGGCCGTGAATCAGATCAAGAACCATATAGGCGGTCTGGTTATCCTCGAAGATGCGATGGACGCCCACGATATTGGGGTGACGCATCTTCGCGATGCTCCGCGCCTCGCGCATGAACATCTTTACAATTGTGCGGTATTTTTCTTTGTGCTGGTCAGACCGCACAAGCACGTTCTTGCCTTGGCGCATACAGAATACTTCGGGGTAGCATTCTTTGATAACAACGCGACGATCAAGGTAATTGTCCCTCGCCAGGTAGGTGATCCCAAAGCCGCCGTTGCTTAGCGCCCGTTCAACCGTAAACTGATCACCCAACAAGTGCGTGCCATCAGGAAGTGCTTCACTTCTTTCCTGTTGCTCGTCACCTTGCATTGGCTGGGTTGCTGCATTCATAATTCTCACTTGTCGTGCCATACTCTCGGCACGCTCCAAACAAACACTTTACGACAGTTTTATGTCATTGAATTATGTTTCCTTTGGGGCGGTGACCGGTAAAAATATGGCACAATTTGCGCAAAAGGCAGTCTTTTCAACCGATCAGCCGGTAATTCTTCATGCAGCGCGCGTCTAATTGGTAGAGAATATAAAAATCAGACAATCTGTTGCCGACTGCCGCAATCAGGTTCCGGCTCTGATTCTTGTGGTTTTCAGGACGGTTCCGTCAGTGTCGCAGATCAGCCGAACGCGTTGACCTTTATACCAAAATGTCAGACGTACACGCCCCGCAT
>CAYZKE010000409.1:0-3559 GCA_964478505.1 uncultured Loktanella sp. | reverse complement strand
TCTTGCAGATGGGCTCGCAGGATGTGGTCGCCGGTGAAATCACCGAAGGCGGGTTGGTGCAGTTTATGATCTACACGATCATGGTCGGCGGCGCGGTTGCGGCGCTGTCCGAGGTCTGGGGTGAAATTCAACGCGCAGCGGGTGCAACCGAACGTTTGGTCGAACTGCTGACCGCCGAGGATACCGTGCAGGACCCCGTAGCGCCCAAGACATTGGCCCAGCCTGTCAAAGGCACGCTGCAATTCGAGAACGTGCAATTCCATTATCCCTCACGGCCACAGATATCTGCCCTTGATGGCATCAACCTTGATATCAAAGCGGGTGAAACCATCGCACTTGTTGGCCCGTCAGGGGCGGGCAAAAGCACCATCATCCAGATGGTGCAACGGTTCTATGACCCGCAATCCGGTGCCGTCAAAATTGATGGCATGGACCTGCGCGACCTCATGCGCGCCGAGTTCCGCCAGCACATCGCGCTTGTGCCGCAAGACCCTGTCATCTTTGCCGATACCGCCCGGGAAAACATTCGCTTTGGCAGGCCCACCGCCACCGATGCCGAGGTCGAAGAGGCCGCAAAGGCTGCCGCCGCCTATGATTTCCTCATGGCCTTGCCCGATGGGTTTGAAAGCTACGTCGGCGAACGCGGTGTGATGCTCTCGGGTGGTCAAAAACAGCGGATCGCGATTGCACGCGCCATTTTGCGCGATGCACCGATCCTCCTTTTGGACGAAGCCACCAGCGCGCTCGACGCCGAAAGCGAATATGCGGTGCAGCGCGCGGTCGAAGAGCTGGCACGCACGCGCACGACATTGATCGTCGCGCACCGGCTTGCCACGGTCAAAAAGGCCGATCGCATTCTCGTATTGGAAGACGGCAAGATCGTCGCCCAAGGCACCCACGATGCGCTTGTGGCGCAAGGCGGGCTTTATGCGCGGTTGGCGCGGTTGCAGTTCACCGAAGGTGTCGCAGCGGAATAGCCGCGTTTTTCGTAGCGTCAGACTTGTGATTATTTTTGTTTTTCACCACCCTGTGTCCTCAGGGAGGCAGCGTCACGCTGCGTAAGAAAAAACAGGGAGGAGACGACATGGCTTTTGCAAGTGTCGCAGATCGGGACGCCATCGAGAACGAAAAGCCGTGGGAGGCCCGCAATACGGCCACGACGACCTTTGAACTGCTCAGCCGGACCGCCGCAAAACATGGGTCAAGAAAAGCTGTGACTTTCAGCCTCTTCTCGGATCCGGATGCAAAATGCGAAACGCTCGATTGGAACACGCTGCGCGACAAGACGGCGCAGGTGGCCAACATGTTCCGTAGTCTGGGCGTGGGCGAAGATGAAGTCGTGGCCTATCTGATGCCTAACGCGACCGAAACTGTCCTGACATATCTGGGCGGGCAGGTGGCCGGCATCGTGAACCCGATCAACCCCCTGCTGGACGCCGAGCAGATCGCCGCGATCCTGCGTGAAACGAACGCCCAGGTGTTGGTGACACTTAAAGCATTCCCGAAAACCGACGTGGCCCAAAAAGCGGCCGAGGCCGTGCGCCTGGCCCCAAATGTGACCCACGTGCTGGAAGTCGACCTGCATCGTTATCTGACCGGGATCAAGCGGTTGATCGTGCCACTGATCCGGCCCAAGAATCCAGTGGCGCATAAGGCCAAGGTGCTCGATTTTAACGCCGAGATGGAAAAGCTTCCCAAGACCCTGAATTTCGAAGACAGCAAGGTCGACAGGGTCGCCGCCTATTTCCACACCGGCGGCACCACGGGGATGCCCAAGGTCGTGCAGCATCGCTATTCCGGTATCATTTATAACGCGTGGCTGGGGGACCGTTTGCTCTTTACCGAAGAGGATGTTCAGATCTGCCCGCTGCCTCTGTTTCACGTCTTTGCAACCATCGTGTCATTGGGCGCGTCGCTGGGCTCTGGCGCGCAAATCGTATTTCCCACGCCGCAAGGCTACCGTGGAGAAGGCGTTTTCGATAATTTCTGGAAGCTGATCGAAAAGCACAAAGTGACCTTTATGATCACGGTACCAACGGCCATGTCTGCGCTGATGCAGCGCAAGGTTGACGCGGATATCTCCACGCTGCGCTTGGCCTTCTGCGGCTCGGCCCCTCTACCGCTCGAGCTCTACCGCCGCTTTGAAGAGGCGGCAGGTGTGACAATCTGCGAAGGCTACGGCCTGACCGAGGCGACCTGCCTTGTGTCGATCAACCCGCCAGCGGGGGAAAAGCGCGTGGGCTCAATCGGCCTGCCGTTCCCCTATACCGAGGTGAAAATCGTGAACCCTGCGGATGGTGATATCCGCGATGTGGACGAGATTGGCGAAATCTGTGTGTCCAACCCCGGCGTCTTTGAAGGGCAGACCTATACCGAGGCCGACAAGAACAAAGATCTCTTTTACCCCGGCAAAAAATCAGATCAGCAATATCTGCGGACGGGCGATTTGGGGCGCTTTGACAGCGACGGCTATCTCTGGATCACCGGACGCGCCAAAGACCTGATTATTCGTGGCGGCCATAACATTGACCCTGCTGAAATCGAAGAAGCGCTCGCCGGGCATGAGGCGGTGGCCTTTGCCGGTGCGATTGGACAGCCGGATGAACATGCGGGCGAAGTGCCCTGCGTTTACGTTGAACTTGTCGCGGGTGCAGAGGTGACTGAAGAAGAGCTGATGGCCTATGCGAAAGAACATGTTCACGAACGTGCAGCGCACCCCAAGTATTTGGGAATATTAGATGAATTGCCAAAAACGGCGGTGGGTAAAATCTTTAAGCCGGACCTGCGCAGACTGGCCATCACCCGTGTCTTCAATGCAGCGCTCAAGGACATCAGCGCGGAAGTGCATGACGTCAACGAAGACAAAAAGCGCGGCCTCGTGGCCCATATCGTCAAGACGGGCAATGCATCGGACGCAGAAATCGGCAAGGCCTTGAACGCTTACACTATACCTTGGGAGCTGATGGACTAAGTAGTGCGCCAAGCGAAATAGAAATAGGGACAGTTGCGATGACAAAACTTGCGTTTTTGGGCCTTGGGGTCATGGGGTATCCTATGGCGGGTCACCTTCAGGCGGCAGGCCATGATGTGACGGGTTATAACCGTACGACGGCCAAGGCGGAAAAATGGGTGGCACAGCACGGTGGCGCGATGGGCGAAACGCCGTTCGCGGCAGCACAGGGCGCCGCAATGGTCATGGCTTGCGTGGGCAATGATGATGATCTGCGCTCGGTCTGTTTGGGCGAAGAGGGGGCCTTTGCGGCCATGCCTTCAGGGTCTATTTTTGTCGATCACACCACGGTTTCCGCGGCGGTCACGCGCGAATTGCATGATCTGGCCGCCGAAAAGGGGATCGCATTCATCGATGCGCCGGTATCGGGCGGGCAGGCGGGCGCCGAAAACGGGGCCCTTTCGGTCATGTGTGGCGGGGCCGAAGACAGCTATGCCAGCGCCGAGACCGTCATCGCGGCCTATGCCAAGCTTTGTCGCCGGATCGGTGACAGTGGTGCGGGGCAAATGACCAAGATGTGCAACCAGATCGCGATTGCGGGTTTGGTCC
>CAYZKE010000408.1:0-3559 GCA_964478505.1 uncultured Loktanella sp. | reverse complement strand
ACGTTTCATGATCGTATTCCTCTTCGATCTAGTTCTGTGACCGTTCGCCCCAGTCGGCATGTAATGTAACGCGGGAAACCAAAGGGTCCACCCCTGTATGCAAAAGAATCCGTGATACGCGTTATGCCACTGCATGCGCGAGCGCGCATTGGCGCCACAATACTCTTAAAGCATTGATAAGGTGATCAATATCTGCATCTGTATGCAGCGGTGATGGTGTAAACCGAAGCCGCTCGGTCCCTTTTGGGACGGTCGGATAGTTGATCGGCTGCACATAAACATCCCATTCGCGCATCAGATAATCGGCCAACATGCGCGTCTTGACAGGATCACCGATCATCACTGGCACGATATGACTCTCATTTGGCATATGCGGGATCCCTTCGCGATCAAGCGCCGCACGCAGGCGCGCCACCTGACGCCGTTGTTGGGCGCGCTCGATCTCCGATTCCTTGAGATACGCGATCGAGGTGCGCGCAGCTGCAGCGACTGCGGGCGGCAATGCTGTGGTAAAGATAAAGCCCGACGCAAAGCTGCGGATGAAATCGCAAAGAGCGGCTGATCCTGTAATATAGCCGCCGACAACGCCAAAGGCTTTGCCCAGTGTCCCTTCGATCAGGGTAATCCGGTCTGCTAGCCCCTCACGTTCGCTGACACCACCACCGCGCGGGCCATACATACCAACGGCGTGGACCTCATCAAGGTAGGTCATCGCACCGTATTTTTCGGCCACTTCGACGATCTCCTTGATCGGGGCGATATCACCGTCCATGGAATAGACGCTTTCAAAGGCAACGATCTTGGGCACATCGGCCGGCAGACAGCGCAGCTTCATTTCCAGATCATGCACGTCGTTGTGCTTCCAGATCACCTTATTGGCGCGGGAATGGCGGATGCCTTCGATCATGGATGCATGGTTGCCCGCATCCGACAGGATTACGCAGTCCTTCAAACGGCTGCCCAACGTACTCAGCGCGGCCCAGTTTGACACATAACCAGAGGTGAAAAGCAGTGCCGCCTCTTTGCCATGCAGATCGGCCAACTCACGCTCCAGCAAGAGGTGATCATGGTTCGTGCCCGAGATATTGCGGGTCCCGCCTGCGCCAGTGCCGGTCCGCTCAACGGCTTCACACATCGCACCAATCACCTTGGGGTGTTGACCCATGCCCAGATAGTCGTTCGAACACCAGACTGTCACATCACGCACGCCGTCTTCGGCGTGGTTGGCCGCGCGCGGGAATTTCCCGCATTTGCGTTCAAGTTCGGCAAAGTACCGATAGTTGCCGTCCTGCTTGAGTTGGGACAACTGTGCATTGAAAAGTGCGTCAAAATCCATCGGTCTTATCTTTCTTCTTTGGACATCGTTTTTTGCGCCGGAAGCATCCAGCGCCAGAGTTTTGCATCAGGCAGCGGAACCACCATCAACCAGTGTTCCAGCAGAGCAAGCCCTGCCATTGCGGTAAGCAGGGCATAGCCTGCGACAGTCACCTCTGATCCGGCGGACCAGAGCCGCTCGGCGCAGACGGCCAGCAGCGCGGTCAGAATGGTGATCGCGGCTGGGAACGCGAGTGTCACCGGACCGCGCCGGAAATAGGTTTTCAGATGGTTGATCCGCAGCGGCACGAATTCCGTGTTGATCCGCGGCACGCCATAATAGAGGTTCAGCTTTGCCAGAATGCGCGCAATGAACAGCACGAGGTAGATCGCAAGCGCGATCCGGTTCGGGGCACCTTCTGATGCAATCACCAGACCCCAAAGGCCAAGTGTCAACGCGAGTTCATGGTAGGCCACGGTCGAGAATGCGCGAAAAAACCGTTCCCGCCCGACAAGACCGGGAGGGCAATCATCGCGCATGGGACCAGTGATCACACCCGCAAGAAACGCAAGTTCGATCCAGCCCCAGATCGCCAAAGCCCCTGCAAAGCCGATGTAGACGCCAGCAACGCTGGCATCATGCAAAGACACCGCCACGGCCCAGATACCGACCGCCAGCAACGGCAGGCCCATGAAAGTGGTCATGCCGTGGCGATCCAAACGGTCCGCCCGCCGCACCGCCACCAAAATCGCACCGGTGGCGAACCACCAGGCGAAAATAGCGATCAGCGATGCGATCCAGGGCGATGTCATCAGTATGCAGGCTCCAGTCGCGGGCTGTCAGGAACAGCATTCTTGTGAACCGGAATTGTCAGCAGGCTAACGAAGGCGTAACCGGCCTTGGCCGATCCGGCCATCCGCTTGACCCAGCCACCGATCCCGCCTTGCTTGCGGCCTGCAGCAATCTGCACATTGGCATCCTGCATCCGGTTCAGGGTCGGTTCCCAACGGGGGTGGTCGATATCCAAGGTCATCGGGAACACCTGTGTCGAGATTTCCGAGGTCTTGCGGAACACCTCTTGGCCGTACCATTTGGGGTCAACGCCCAGCGCCTTGTGGAATTCGGGGCGCTGGTGGTCGCGCACCCACATGGTCGAGAAGACAGCCGTCAAGAAGAACTTGATCCACATGCGGTTGGCCCAGCTTTGCGTCAGCTTGGGGTCGGTTTTCAGCAACAAGGCGAAGGCCTCACCATGGGAAAACTCGTCGTTGCACCATTCACGGAACCATTTGAAAATCGGGTGGAACCGCATTTCAGGGTTTTCTTCCAGATGACGATAGATCGTGATGTAGCGCGCATAACCGATCTTTTCGGACAGATATGTGGCGTAGTAGATGAACTTGGGGCGGAAGTACGTGTACTTCTTGGCCTGCGTCAGGAACCCAAGGTTCACAGCGATACCAGCTTCGCGCAGGGCGTCGTTGATGAAACCGGCATGGCGGGCCTCATCACGGGCCATCAGTTGGAACAGTTCGGTGATATCCTTGTTGGACCCGCGACGCTTCATTTCCTTATAAAGCACGCAGCCCGAGAATTCAGCGGTACAGCTGGAAATCAGAAAGTCGATGAACTCGGCCTTCAGTTTCGGCTCCATGCCGTCCCAATCCACATGGTCCCAGTCTTCGTTTTTCTTGAAGTGGCCTTTGTTGGGGTCGGCTTTCATCTGGGCGATCAACACGTCCCAGTCTTCGCGGACGGAGGACACATCAATCGCGTCCATCTCTTCGAAATCGGTGGTGTAGAAACGCGGCGTCAGCAGCGTGTTGGACATCGCCACTTTTGTCGCTTCTTCGTTGGTCAGCGGCGGCAAGGCCTCTTGTGCGGCAATCGCCTCTTCGGCGGTGGCAGCAGTGGATGAATGCATGTTCATGACATCACCTCTTCGCTAAAGGAGAATTCGCAGAGTTCCATGAACTCGAAATCGCCGGTGGCGCGGGTCCAAAGCTGTTCCAGCTTGCTCGCGCGGGTAATGACCGCAGTGCGCTTTTCTTCGATCATCTCGCCAAAAGCGGCCATAATCTCTGGTCCCTGCACCTGCACCGTGTCACCCGGATAGATGACAGCGCCATTATCCAGACGCACATGCGCCGACAGTTCCTCGAACCGGTGCGAGATCGTGACCGTGCATGGCGCGGTCTCTTTCTCTCTTGTAAATAGTCCCATGTGAGTTCCCTTTCACATTCA
>CAYZKE010000407.1:0-3563 GCA_964478505.1 uncultured Loktanella sp. | reverse complement strand
TATCGGCCATGCCTTTCGCCGCCACATCCAGCGCTTCATCCCAACTGGCTTCGCGGAAATGGGTTTGCCAGTTGCCGGGGTCCACGTTGAGGCCCTTGGCGGGCGCATCATCACGGCGGATCAGAGGCTTTGTCAGACGGTGATTGTGGTGGATGTAATCGAACCCGAACCGCCCTTTGACGCACAACCGTCCCTCGTTGGCGGGGCCATTAATACCTTCGACGAATTTGACCTTGTTGTCCTTGATCTTGAGGCTGATCTGGCAACCGACACCGCAGAACGGACAGACGCTTTCGACCTCTTTGTCGTAGTCTTTTGTGTCGCCCATCTGGTTTTCGTCCGTCACCGTCGCGGGCAGCAATGCGCCTGTCGGGCAGGCCTGCACACATTCGCCGCAGGCCACGCACGATGACGCACCCATCGGATCGGCCATATCAAAAACCGGATAGGCATTGCCGCCACGCCCGGCCATGCCGATTACATCGTTGACCTGCACTTCGCGGCAGGCACGCACGCAGAGGCCGCATTGAATGCAGGCATCCAGATTGACCGACATCGCCACATGGCTGTCATCAAGCAGGGGGATATGATCGGGATCGGCTTTGGGAAAGCGGCTCTCGCTCACGTCCTGTTTCGCGGCCATGTCCCACAGATGCGCGGATTTATCATGCGCCACCTCTTGGGCGGGCTGGTCGGCGACCAAAAGCTCCATCACCATGCGGCGCGCCTGCGTTTCGCGCGGCTGGTCCGTGGTCACGACCATGCCTTCGGAGGGTTCGCGGATACAGCTCGCGGCCAAGGTCCGCTCGCCCTCGATTGCAACCATACAGGCGCGGCAGTTGCCGTCAGACCGGTAGCCGGGTGCGGGCTTGTGGCAAAGATGCGGGATCACAAGGCCGCGTCCATTGGCCACTTCCCAAATCGTTTCACCCGGTTGCGCGGTCACGGTCTGACCGTCGAGCGTAAAGGTAATGGGATCTGACATCGGGTATCTCCAAGGTGCGTTGCCCGAATATAGACCATTTGTGCCACGGCACTGAAAGGTCATGCGCGACTGCAAGCAGCACATTTACGCCATGCGGGATTTCCGATGGGTTACGTGAGGGATGCATGAGGGGAATTAACCCGCGATTTCGCTTTCGACAAAGGCAAGGTTGGCACGGACTTCAGGAATAGAGGGATCAATGCTACGGGCACGGCGCAATGCCTGTCGCGCACCCCGCAGATCGCCCTGCGCATAGCGGGCATTGCCCAGACCGAATTGCCAAAGCCAGTTCTCGGGCCAGTTCGCAGCACCCGTTTCATAAAGCGTTGCGGCTGCTTCATACTGCGCGACCCGCTCGAGCGCGGCAGCGGCAGAGAGGACCTCGGCCTCGTCCACGCTGGCGGGCAGTTGATCGGGCGGCAGCACCACCAGCCCCCAGTAATCGCCGCGCCGCCATGTGCGCTCAAAGACCGCAAACGGCATGACCATCTGGTCCTGCTGGCCGGAATTCAGATAGACCTCATCGCGTGCAAAATCATAGCCTGTCACAACGCCGTAATGCCAGACAGGCACCACACTGAACCCGAGGTTCTGAAACACAATCACCGGATGGCCTGCGGTCACTTCGGTCAAGAGCTGATCAAAGTTATCAATCTCGACAGCAAGTTGGCCCAACCTGCGGCTGCTGCCGATCATATCTGCCAGATAGGTACCTCCCGCGCCCGGGCTGAAGGCAAGGGCGGCGACCTCTTCTTGCGTGATATCCGCCCCCGCCCACTGCATGACCATCGCGATCGAGGTGGGACCGCAGAAGAAATCTTCCTGCTGGATCAGCGGCACGCCTGCAATTTGTGCCCGCGTCGGGGCGTCAAAGGACAGGCGTTCATTCGGATCAAAGGGTGGCGCGCAGGCCGCCAGCCAGCACAGGGCCAGCAGGCAGGCAAAGCGTTTCACAAATGCGCCTAGCGGACGCACCGCGTAAAGTTGAAGAAGCGCGTAAAGCACAAAAGGTCAGTGACCAGCAAGATTACAAAAATCGTGAACAGCGTGCCCACGATATCGGCACCGGCACTGTCATTTTCCATCTGCGTCAGCATCGTAGCGATTTCAGCATCGGACAGCGCGGCCAAACGGGCCTCGGCCTCGGCGGGATCAACGCCCAGCGCTTCGATCTCGGCGCGGACCTCATCGCGCTGCATTTCGTCCATCAGCGCGTTGCGGTTCGCCAGAGCGGTGTATTTGCTGATCGCTGCATCTGTGCCCAGCATCTCGGCCTGCGCCATTGTTACCGCCTGCGTGGCCAGCACCATCTGCGCCGAAAGCGCGATTGCGATACCTTTTTTGCTCAGATTAAGAAAACCCATATCGTTCTTTCCCATTCTGTGGCGGCATTCCGGTCCGCCACGTTGCCCCAATAAACATAGTTTTGAGCAATTTCGGCCCCAGCGCAACTCTTTGCGGGAAATTAAAGGCCCAATCGGCAAAAACCAGACTAGGCGAATGCGAACATGTTGTTGATCAAGAAGATACGCAGGATTTCAAGGCCGACCAGCACAACGATCGGAGACAGGTCAATCCCGCCCAGATCGGGCATAAACCGGCGGACGCGGCTGTAAATCGGCTCCAGAACACGCTCCAACCCGTACCAGACCTGACCCACAAATTCCTGCCGGATGTTCAACACCTCGAAGCGGATCAGCCAGCTCATGATGAAATGCGCGATAACAAAGAACCGGATCACGCCAATGATCAGCAGAAGGGCTTGGATAATTGTCAGCATGGATGCGGCCTTTTTGAACTGTTTGTCACGATCTAAGCGCTTGCGCGCGCCGCGACAAGCCCAAGGGCTGCCGCAAGGTCAAAGTTGACGCGGACGTCACGTGGGCGCATCCCCGCGAGGCAAGAAAGGACGACCGCATGTATCCCATTATCCGCGTCATCAAAGAGGTTCTCAAAGCCAAACGTATGCCCCCGCTGCACCCTTTGGGCAGCCATGTGTCGCATCACCGCTGCTGGCCGCAGGATATTGATCAGTACATGGAAATGAACAACGGGCGTATCCTGACAATGCTTGATCTAGGCCGCACCGGTCTTGCCCAGCGCACGGGACTGCTCGATGCCCTGCGCAAGGAAAGCTGGGGCTTGACGATGGCGGGCGCGTCGATCCGCTATCGCAAACGGATCCGTCCGTTCGTGAAATTCCGCATTGTCAGCAAGGCGGTCGGCTGGAGCGAGCGGTTCTTTTATCTCGAGCATACCATCTGGATTGGTGACCAATGCGCGGTACAAGCCCTGTTCCGCGCCGCCGTGACCGACAAGAACGGTATCGTGAACCCTGCCCGTGTCTTTGCGGCAGTGGGGCTTGACCAACCCTCGCCCGAAAAGCCCGCATGGGTGCAAGCCTGGATTGATGCGGATAACACCCGCCCCTGGCCACCCGAGGACGACGGCACGTCGCAATAAAGAATTCTTGCCAGCCATAGGGTTATCTGTGTCTTATCCCGTCAGGGAAGAGCAGGGACAAGAATATGGCAGTCGCAAAGAAACGCATCTGGGGATGGATGGCCTTCGATTGGGC
>CAYZKE010000406.1:0-3577 GCA_964478505.1 uncultured Loktanella sp. | reverse complement strand
ATCATGGGGCGGATCGATGAATATACCCGCCGCGTCTATGCCGAGATCCTGTTCGGCTTTATCCGTAAGGACTACCAGCGGGTCGCGGAGGTCCATTTCGAGGCGGGCTATGTGCCTGCAAACCGCGATGTTGACGAGTTCGCCCGCGCACTGCGCGCTGTGGGCGAGCCGATTTTCGGCATGGACGCGAGCCGCATTTCGATGGCGCGCCTGCTAAGCTATTTGTTTGAAGTCACCGAACGTTTCGGCATGGAAACCCGTACCGAGCTGATCTTGTTGCAACGCACAATGGTGGTGGTCGAAGGTGTGGCCCGATCACTCGATCCGCGCATGAACATCTGGAACGTCGCAAAACCCATCGTCGAAGACTACATCAAGGAAAGCATCGGCCCGAAGGCCTTGATGCGTGATCTTGTCAAGACTGCACGTATTCTGTCGCGCTTTGGCCCGCAGTTGCCAAAGCTTGCCGAAGACGCGCTGATCCGGCTGAACAATCCCCCACCGCCGCCAAAACCGCAGCGCCGCATCGCGCGGTTGTCGTGGATGGCGCTTGGCGCGGTTCTGGCAAGTGGCGCGATCTGGGGCATCTCGCTACTCTAGCTGTCTGCATCACGTAGCGCCGTGACCTGATCGCTTGCCACAGTGATCCCCCCCGTCAGAACCAACATGGTGACGCCCCCCTCAAGCCGGACCTCGTTCACGGTATTATAGCTTGCGACGGGGTTCTGGGCGATCACCTGACCATTCGATTTCGACTGAATCTCGAATTGATAGACCCCCGCTGGCATGGGCGTGCCATTGGGGCCAACGCCCGCCCATTGCACCGTCTCTGCACCAGCCGGGACTGCCTGCCGCTGCACCTCTGCGCCTGCGGCATTGCGCACGACAAGCTCTGCGCTGTCAGCGGCCACGGTTCTTGTCGCCAGTAGTGTCATTGGCTGCCCGCTAAAGTAGGCAGGCCCCTCTGTGCGCACCTCTTTGCCGACCAGTGCCGCCATTTCAACCAGCCCACCTGTTGTCATCTGGCTGCTGAGGGACCGCAACAAATCATTCGTCAGCACGGCCTGTTCAACCCCCGAGAAGGTTGCCAACTGCGTCGCATAGTCTGTCGAATCGATTGGGTTCAGCGGGTCTTGATACTGCATTTGCGCCGTCAGCATCTTCAAGAAGGTTTCAAAATCAGAACTGATCTGCACCGTCGCACCTGTAACGCCCGCGTTGGGCGGTGTGACCGTCGTTTGTGAAAGCTGCGTGATATCCATGGTTGCTCCTTAAATGCGCAGATCAAGACCACCAGCGGCAACCGCAGGTGTGGCTTGGAGGATTGGAACGGTATCGTGCATCTCTTGCTCGACAGGTTGCTCGCCAGGCCTCGCCTCAGGGCGCGCCTGCCCCTTTTGTTCACCAAAAGAGAACGAAATTGAGGTATACCCAAGCTGGCGGAACTCCTGCGCGAGGATTTCAATGTGTCGTCGCAACAACTCCTGTGTTTCGGGGCGATCGGCCAGCAGGTTCACCGTGATAACACCGTCACCCGCAGAAAGGCTTAGCTTTACCCGCCCCAGTTCTTCTGGATTAAGCGCAATTTCTGTCGTCTTGCCGTTGCTATTTGTGATAGCCACCGCAATCTGAGCGGCCACCTGCCGCACTGTTTCCGGTGTGGCAGCGGCAGCCACAGGGACCGAAATGCCGGTTACCGTGGCATGCCGTTCGGCAGGCATTGCCGACAAAATACTATCCACATCGGCTGGTTTAATTGCCTTTTCTGTCAGCTCCCGCTGCGCATGCGTCACGGCCTGCGCCAAAGCAACGGCTGGCGGCTGTGCCGCAATAACTTGCACAATCGCGGGCGCGGCCGTGTTTGGTGTTGCCCGTGGTGTCGCCTCTTCACGCCCGGGCCTTGGCTGTTCTTCCACGGAATGAAGCTGGAGCTTTCGCGGATCTTTAACCTGATCCGCGATTTCGGCCTTGGGTTTGTCCGGCGTGAGCAAAGGTGCCGCAGCTGGCGGCGCATCCGCCTTTGGGACGTCGGCCCGTGTTGACTGGGCAGGCTGCGCGGGTGGCGTCTCGGCAAGTCCCTTGAGCGGCAAGCGCCCCTCGACGACAGATTGAGCGACAGACGCGCCTGTTGATTTGCTTTCGCGCACCACCGGAGCGGACTGATCGGGCTGTTTTTCTATGGCCCCTTCGCGTGCAGCCGCAGGAAGCGTCGCGCCCTCACGCAGCGGCACGGGCGTTTTGTCTGCCTTTGGCACCGGCAATGCGGGCGCACGATCTTGATCTACTTCCGCCACTTTCACAGGCACAGGGGTTGGCACAGAAATGGGCGGCTCAGCCTTGCGCAGAGCGTCTTTTGTCAACGCAGGTGCAGGCGTTGCTTCATCTGCGGGCAGGTCAGCGTCAACAACAACAGCTGCACCCAAGACGCTGTCACCCACATCGCTTTGCGCGTCATCGCCGGCCTGCGCGGACGCCAGCATCATCTCATCAAATGTCGGGCCATCAGCGGTGGCCGTACCCGCCTGGGTTACAGGCAGGGTTTGTGCGGTGGTCGTTCCCGACTGGGAAAGGATCAAGGGAATCATCGGTTCTCCGATTGTGTTTGTTCGATCATCTGTTTGACGCAAAAAACTTACTGAATGTTTAGGAACGTCGGTCAAGTTGCGCGGATGACAAACCGGAGAATCCGATGACAATGATTACTGATCTGCCACCGCCACGGCCGGCGCCAACCCTGCCGGACTTTATTCAGGCTGACGAGAAACTGCGTGATGCCGCCCAAAAGATGGAGGCGACTTTTCTGGCGGAAATGTTGAAATCCGCAGGCGTCGGTAAGCCGCGTGAAGCATTTGGTGGTGGCGCAGGCGAAGATCATTTTGCTTCGTTCCTGAGAGAGGCGCAGGCCCAGGAAATGGTGAAGGCGGGGGGAATCGGGTTGGCCGAGGCGCTTTTCGAGGCCATGAAGGTCCGAAGCATTGCTTAATACGGTGATCACCCAATTGCACCAGTTACTGGATCAGGAACGTGAAGCGCTGATTTCGGCAAACTTCGAGTCTTTGGCCACGTTCGTGCAGCAAAAAGAGGACCTGCTGGTACAGCTGGAAAAAACGATTCCCGCAAAGGATGTTTTGCGACCGGTACGTCAAAAGATGGACGAGAACCTTGCGCTGTTGGCGGCTGCAATCAAAGGGGTCGCAGCCGCGGGCGAGCGTCTTGCCGCGCTTCAGAACGTCAAAAGCGGTTTGAGCGTTTATGACAACGCAGGACGTCTTGAACATGTCCGCACCCACAACCCAGCACTCGAGAAAAAGGCCTGATTTCAGTCAAATTCTCTTTATTTTGAAGGGTTGAGTTAAGAGCTTGTTCAGCCTGGACTGGATATTCATGAGCCATCGCCACAAAGGCGCACCGGTACGAAGTCACCGGTGATTTCCGTCAGAATGACGCATCGCACCGCAGTAAATTTGCGGAGTTTCCAACCAACCCGGTGCAAAGCGCCACACATGAAGGACCATAACTTATGGCGACCTTCCAGGCACCACCATGGTGCCCCCCTCCAGCGATCACCTTCTTGCGT
>CAYZKE010000405.1:0-3590 GCA_964478505.1 uncultured Loktanella sp. | reverse complement strand
TTTCCTGCCCGCCACCAAGGCCACGCCCAAGGAATTGCTGCCTGTCTTGGACACTCCGCTGATCCAATACGCAATTGATGAGGCACGTGACGCAGGCATCGAGCGGATGATTTTTGTCAGCCATCCCAGCAAATCGGCCATTGAACGGCACGTGATGGATGATGTTCGCTTGCGCACTGAGTTGAAGGCGCGTGGCAAGGCAGAGCTAGCGACTGAGTTGCGCGAAGCGGCGTTTTGCAACGTAGAGGACGACGTGGTGTTCACGATGCAGGACAAACCACTAGGGCTTGGCCACGCTGTGCTCTGCGCGCGCGATCATATCCTGCCCGGTCCGGTCGCTGTGATCCTGCCCGATGATTTGATCCTTGGCACAGGCTGCATCGGCGAAATGATTGCTGCCTATGCGCAGGCAGGCAGCGGCCATTTGGTTGCGACAATGCCTGTCGCACCGGAAGAGACAAACAAATACGGCATTCTTTCGGTCACGGGACAAGACAGCAATGTATTGAAAGCGGATGGCATGGTGGAAAAACCAGCGCCCGAAGATGCCCCGTCACTTGATGCTGTGGTGGGCCGTTACGTGCTGGATCCATCGATCTTTGAGGTTCTGGCGACACAGCCCCCCGGCGCGGGCAATGAAATTCAGCTGACCGATGCCATCAACACTGGCGCAGGCACGGTTGGTCTGGCGGGCTTGCGTTTCTCGGGCGAGCGGTTTGATTGTGGAGCCAAGGCAGGGATGCTGCGCGCCGTGCTGCACATCGCGTCACAGGACCCCGAGTATGACGCGGTGCTGAACGAATATCTGGCAGCCGCCAATCCGTCGCTGGCAGCCTAAAAAGTGATAGGGCGGGACGTGGGGTTTCCCCTCATCCGCCCATCAGTGCAAGCCTGCGGGCGAGCCTGTCGCGTTCCTCAATCAGGTCCAGCACAAGCGCCACACCCGCCATATTAAGCCCCAGATCGCGCATCAGACGCGCGGCCTTGCGGGCGCGGGCGATGTGTTTGGGCGCAAATTCCCATTCTGGCGTCGACTCTGCGACGGGCGCGACAACGCCATGCTCGACGAGCTTGACCACCCAATCCGCATTGGTGTCGCAAAACATCGTCAGTTCTGACATTGAAAGCGTTTCAACAACTTCAACGCGCGTGCCGCGAGGACTAGCTTTTTTCATTGCACTATACTCCTAATTTCGACCGAGGATTGTAGGGCTGGGCCTCGGCTAATTGCTTATAAAGGTCACGGGCCTCTGGTGACACTTTGGTTGGATTCACGATTTGCAGGATCGCATAAAGATCGCCTTTCTGCGCTGCGGGTATCCCGCGGCCTTTCAATCGTAGCTTCTGACCCTGACGGGCATCGGGCGGTATCGTAAGGTCGACCGTTCCTGTCGGGGTTGGCATCGGCACTTTACCACCCAGCGCCGCCTCCCACGGGGTGACCGGCAAGGTCACGTAAAGATCACGGCCTTCAATGGTATAGATGGGATGGGGCCGAAAACTGACTTCGATCAACAGATCAGCGCCATCAGCGCCCTTGCCTTTCAGGCGAAGGTTTTGGCCGGGCAACACGCCTTTGGGGATCGTCAGATCAATCCGGCGCGTTTGCATCGTCACATGGCCGGTTCTGTCGATCTGCGGTGATTGCAGCGTCAGGGCCTTCTTTGCTCCGGTGATCGCATCCTCAAGCGAGATTTCGATTGCTGCATGTTGGTCGCGCGGCATGGCTCCACGGCCAAACCGATCGCCAAAGAAATCGCGGAACATGTCAGGGTTCACATCGCGTTCGTCAAAGGCAAAGCCGCCTTGCCAGCGATCATCCTGTCGGGTGGTCTGCTCTGGTCGTGGCTGGTCCCATGATGCGCCATAGCGGTCATAGGCCGCGCGCTTTTCCGGATCGCTGAGCACATCATTGGCCGCAGCTGCCGCTTTGAATTTTGCATCAGCTTCGGGCGAGGAATTTACATCCGGATGGTATTTGCGCGCCATCTTGCGATAGGCGCGTTTGATCTCATCCGCCGAGGCGTCGGGGGCGACGCCAAGCGCCTTATAAAGTTCTGTATCAGCCATTTCACCGTCTCATCTGTGTTGCTGCACTTATGCACAGGGTCGGCCCGTTCCGGATTGACTAATCTCAATCCTGCTTTGTAGGCTTGGCCTAGAGTGAGGCAGCTTTAACAAGAGGTCCGTTATGAAAAACGCCACATTCTTTGTCCTGCAGGGGCCCGAAGGGACGCCTGCCGATCTTTCGCCAATCGTTGATGCCGCCGAAGCGAATAGCGGACGCCTAAGCGTGCTGCATGTTGGTGCGGTGCCTATTATGACCTATGCGGTTGCCGCGACCCCCTATGCGGCCCCCATCATTCCCGAAGGGTGGCTTGATCAGCGCAATGAAATGTCCAAACTTCTGACGCGCAAGCAAGAAGAGATGCGCGCCTATCTGACCAGAGAAAGTCTGACAGGCGAGGTTGCAACGCTTTGCGCTGAACCCACGGCGTTGCACGATTTTGTTGGGGTCAGGTCGCTCTTTGCCGATTTCAGCATCGTGCAGAATTCCTTGCGAGACGATGAAACGGCCTTCAATGACATCGTCTATGGCGTGCTGTTCAAAGGGCCCGGACCGCTGATGTTGAATGTCGAAAAAGGCAGTAAGGCGCTGGCCCCTGAAAATGTGCTGATCGCGTGGGACAACAGCCTTCCGGCTGCGCAGGCGGTCCGTGCAGCCTTGCCGCTTTTGAAAGCCGCCAAAGAGGTGACGATTGCAAGCTTTGATGCCGATCCATCGCGCTGGGGTGACGGGGAAAATCCCGGTGCTGATCTGGCCACTTGGCTCAGCCACCATGGGTGCACTGTCACCGTGCAGGAATACGTCACTGGCAGCAAAAGCGTTGCAGACGCAATCCTGTTCCGCGCGAAGGAAACGACAGCTGATCTTGTCGTGATGGGCGCATATGGCCGCAGCCGTTGGAACGAACGGCTCTTTGGCGGCACCACGGAATCGATGATTGAACAGCAAGAGTGCGCGGTTCTGATGTCCCACTAGGGATGAAAAGCTGAATTGGGGGCACTGCGCGTCATCGCGTCGTGCCCTTTATTCCAGATCGCTGCGGCTGACGATCTCTGCCCCCGTCATCAGTTGATCATTCGGATGGGTCACCACCGTCGCTCCCGGTTCCAGCCCGTCGCGCACTTCTGCAAATTGTGTATTCTGTCGCCCAATGGTGATGATCTGTTCTGTGACAACATCGTCATTGGCACGAAACACAGCCCAGTCGCCGCGCCGCTTGAAAAGCGCGCTCAAGGGAACCTGCACAGCATCGTCTGTCTCCCATTCGGTGATGCGCAAAAACACAGCAAAACCATCACCCAGTCCCGCCCTTTCCGCAGCAGGCGTCGTGATGTCGAAAATCACATCAAGGCGTTGTTCATCGATGCCCAGTGCCGAGATCTTGGTCTCTGCCGCCGGTGAAATACGGGTCAGGGTTGCCGCAAGGGCCGCATCACCGCCCCAGCGTTCCACAGTGGCATGTGCGCCGGTTTGCAGGCGAACCGCATCCGAGGACAACAGATCGGCGACGATCTCAAGATTA
>CAYZKE010000404.1:1787-3597 GCA_964478505.1 uncultured Loktanella sp. | reverse complement strand
CAAGAATATTTCACAAGGGGATGGCTGGCATGACATTAAGTGTCATGCGCTAACAATCACACCCAGCGGCGCGTCTTTTGGCAATAGCGGGCGAAATCTGCGCGAAATTTGACCCTGAGCCGGTTTTCCTCGGGGATAATGAAGCGCTGCGTGATGGTAAACACAAAGAGCGGGACAAGCAGCAAAGCAACGGGCGCATCCCAGCGCAAGGCGAGCCCCGCAAGAACCAGCGTGTCCCCCAGATAGATCGGATTGCGCGTGCGCTTGAAGATGCCTGTCGTGACCAGATGATCGGCCTCCAGATGCGGCACGATAGTGGTGCGCCTTTTGCGCATCTCGACCGCCGCAAGCAGGATCAGCACAATCCCGCCGCCAACCAGAAGCCCACCCAACAGATCCATGACAGGCCCGCCGATGGCCCAGGACATAGGCTGAAGGGCTGCAATCCACCATGTCAGAACAACGGCAAGCAGTAACCAGACGGGAGGAATGTCGATCCATTTCATGCCAAGTGTTGTGCCGCAGCGCTTTGCACTTGTCCATGCCCGCTGACCCGTTAGGGTCTGGCAAAACGGAGGAATGATCATGGAACATGCGGGCAAACACGCACTGGTCACAGGCGGCGGTTCTGGTATCGGTGCAGGCATCGCGCTGGCCCTGGCGCAGGCAGGTGCAGAGGTAACAATCACCGGACGACGCGCGGATAAACTGCAAGAGGTTGCATTGCTGTCCCCGCGCCTGCACGCCGTCGTCATGGATGTGGATGACGAGGCGTCCGTGCGTGACGTCATCGCGCAAGCTGCCCGCGCCCGTGGCCCGATCCAGATATGTGTTGCCAACGCAGGTATTGCAGAGGGCGGCCCCTTCGCAAAAACCACGCTTGCCCAGTGGCGCAAGACCATGACGACCAACCTTGATGGTGTCTTTCTGACCTTTCAGGCCGCCATGGCGACGCTCGAAGATGCCACCCCTGCCCGCATGATCGTGATCAGTTCGATTGCCGGTGTGCGCGGTCTGAAAAACGCCATTCCCTATACCGTGACCAAACATGGTGTCATCGGTTTGATCCGTGGTTTGTCGGAAGAGTTCATGCGCCGCCCCATCACATTCAACGCGCTCTGCCCCGGCTATGTGGACACCGATATCGTCCGCAACCAGCTGCCCGGCCTGATGAACCGCTTTGATCTGGACGAACAGGGTGCAATTGACGTGATCGCCAAGGGAAACCGGCACCGCAAGCTTTTGGAAGTGGATGAAACCACCGCCGCGGCCATGTGGCTCTGCTCGGACGGTGCGCGCAGCGTGAACGGGCAGACAATTCAAATTTCGGGAGGACAGGTTTGATGACCGATTTCGCCGCCACCAAAGCCATGTTCCACCTGCCCGAAGGCATGATCTATCTGGATGGCAACTCGCTTGGTCCTTTACCCAAGGCGACGGCCGCGCGTGTCGCGCGCGCTGTGACCGACGAATGGGGTGAGAAGGTCATTACCGGATGGAACCGTGCGGGGTGGATGGCACAGCCGACGGCTTTGGGTGACCGGATCGGGCGCTTGATTGGCGCAGAAGCGGGCCATGTGGTGCTGGGGGATACCCTGTCGATCAAGGTCTATCAGGCGCTGGCGGCAGCGATTGATCTGGTGCCGGACCGCAAGGTGATCCTGACCGACAGCGGGAATTTCCCGTCGGATATCTACATGGCCGAAGGCTTGATCAAATCACTGGGGCGCGGTCATGAACTGCGTATCGTGGACCCCGAGGAAGTGGCGAACCACATCAATGATGATCTTGCTGTGCTGATGCTGACGCA
>CAYZKE010000404.1:0-1687 GCA_964478505.1 uncultured Loktanella sp. | reverse complement strand
CCTTTCGCCTTTGATCTGGATTACCGCCCCGGCACAGGGATCGAGCGGATGCGCGTGGGCACCCCACCTGTGTTGCAGATGGCCGCCCTTGATGCGTCACTCGATATCTGGGACCAGGTGGACATGGACGCGCTGCGCACCGCCTCGATCGCACTGACCGAACAGTTCATCGCAGGGGTCGAGGCGCGCTGTCCGCAGCTCACACTGGCCAGCCCCCGCGATCCGCATGGGCGGGGCAGTCAGGTATCCTTTGCCTTTGCAGATGGCTATGCCGCGATGCAGGCCTGTATCGCGCGCAATGTCATCGGTGATTTTCGCGCGCCCGACATCATGCGGTTCGGGTTTTGCCCGCTTTTCATTGACGCAGGCGATGTTGATGCGGCCGTTGATGTGATTGCCGATGTGATGGACAACAGGTTTTGGGATGATCCGGTCTATAAGCAGGTCGCACGGGTGACCTAGACGTAGGTGGTATCCTCAGCCTCTGGCGGGGTGTCGTAGCCATGCACCTGAACGTTCAGCGCGGCCCCCAGCAGGATCAGATAGGCGCTGACGTAAAGCCAGAGCAGCAAACCAATCACGGCACCAATCGAGCCGTAAACCTCGTTGTAGCTGGCAAAGTTTGTCAGATAGAACGACAGCCCCGCCGAGGCCGCAACCCAGAGCACCACAACCACGAAGGCGCCGACGGTAAACCATCGGCCACGGCCTCCGATCCGAGCGGGGCCGAAACGGTAAAGCAAACTCAGCCCCAGCATCAGGACGCCCAAGGCAATGAGCCAGCGGATACCTTCGAGCAACCATGCCGTTGAATTTGCGACAGGAATGAACGCCAGACCAATCGGCACGATGACAACCACGAAAAGCGCAACAATCGCCAAAGTCACCAAAGCGAACGTCAGCAACAAGGCCACGATGATTTGCCAGATGCCGTTGCGCATCCGCTGCCCTGCAATCGCGTTCAGCCCGCCAATCAGCGCCGCCACCCCTGCCCTGCAAGACCAGAGTGCCAGCATGATCGACACGCCAGTGGCCCAGCCCAGAGCATCCGCTGGTGCAGCCACCAGACGGAAAACCTGTGACGAAATCAGGTTATAGGCATCGGGCGGGATGATATCCTGCATCAAGGTCAGCTGTTCGGCGATCACCACCGGATCGGCAATCAACCCGAAAATCGCGATCACCGCGGCAATGCCGGGGAAAATCCCGAACATGCCGAAAAACGCGACGCCCGCAGCGATCAGACCAAGATGCTTTTCACCCGCAGTCGTCCAGACCGCGGCAAGGATCCGCCATATCCGCTTGATTTTGGTCATGCGTCGGGTTGCCTGCCTTTTGTTCATTGCCCTTCAACCTAGTACAAAAGAGCGGCAACCGCCACTTTTCTCAACAGAAACCTGCGGTTGGTTTTGCCATTGACAACATGTCCACAAAAAACGGTCGCGTCAGAGCGCAAGACGCGGTAGGATTTTGAAAAGCCGGGGCCAACCCAGAGGCAGATGCAGTGAACACTTTGAACACACATACCAACACGCTCGCGGAGCGTGTTTTGGAGCAGGACAGTGACCGCTATCTGGTGGCGATTACCGGTGCGCCGGGCTGTGGCAAATCCACCTTGGCCAGCGAAGTCGCGCGGCGTCTGAACGCGCAGGGCCGCAAGACAGCCGTCGTGTCGATGGACGGGTTT
>CAYZKE010000403.1:0-3602 GCA_964478505.1 uncultured Loktanella sp. | reverse complement strand
TGCCTGCGATGCTCGCGCCTTTCATCATCCTGGCGGCGCGTTTTCATATCGGTATCCAGCGCGTGTTCTCGATCGCCGGTGTTGTGATCCTTGTTGCGATCTCCGGTGCTTTGGCATGGGCGACTGCTGACGGAACCATCATGCTCTACCAGTTGGGCGACTGGTCAGCCCCGTTCGGGATCGTTCTGGTGGGTGACCGGTTGTCGACGATGATGATCCTGCTCACCTCGGTTCTGGCACTCTTTGTGCTGATTTACGCCGTCAGTTCCGGCTGGGATAACCGCGGCTGGCATTTTCATCCTGTTCGTCTTCTTCGAAGTGCTGCTGATCGCCTCTTATGGCTTGATGATCCACGCGGGCGGCACGGTACGATTACGCGCCGGTGTCCAATACGTGCTTTTCAACTTGATCGGATCAACGCTGTTCCTGTTCGCATTGGGGGCGATTTATGCGGAAACGGGCACGCTCAACATGGCTGATCTGGCCAATCGGGTCACGCTGATCAGCGCGGAAGAGACCGTTGGTATTCGCGTGGCCGCTGTGCTGCTCTTACTGGTCTTTGCGATCAAGGCGGCCGTGGTACCTCTGCACTTCTGGTTGCCGTCGAGCTATGCCGAGGCGCCAGCGCCTGTCGCGGCACTTTTTGCGATTATGACGAAAGTCGGCGCTTACGCAATCATCCGCGTCTATACCCTGATCTTCCCGCCTGATCTGGAAGTCACCGCCGGTCTGCATGACAAGTGGCTGCTTCCTGCGGCCCTTGTCTCGCTGGCGATCGGGATGACGGGTGTGCTGGCGGCGAATCGCTTTGACAGACTGGTCGCCTTTTCGATCATCGGGTCAATGGGCATGGTGATGGTGTCCATTGCCCTGTTCACGCCCGAAGGGATCGCCGCTGCCCTTTACTACATTGTCCATTCGACGCTTGCAGGGGCTGCCCTGTTCCTGATTGTGGACCTGGTGCGATCCAGTCGTGCAAATCTTGAACTGACGCCACAAGCGCCTGTTGCCAGTGCGACCCTTACCGCCAGCCTGTTCTTTGTTGCGGCAATCGCCATGGCGGGCCTGCCACCGCTGTCAGGGTTTCTCGGAAAACTGCTGGTATTGGATGCCGCATTCGGCACAGATCATATGGTCTGGATCTGGGCAATTGTACTTGGCTCAAGTCTGATCAGCATCGTAGGGTTTGCGCGCGCTGGCAGCGTGTTGTTCTGGAAAGCACAAAGTGTGCAACCACCCGGCGACGCAGCCAAAGTGGTGCCACCTGCAACCATGTCGTATGTGGCGATAGGTGGGTTGATCTTGTTATTGGCCCTGCACACAGTTTTCGCAGGTCAGGTGCACCAGTACACCACCGCGATCGCGGCGCAGCTGTTCAGCCCCGCGCCCTATATCACGACAGTTGTCGATACACCGGGCAAACTGAGCGAACCGACGGAGGATCAATGACATGAGCCGCGCATTCTATTGGTTGATCCCGCACCCGCTTTTGACACTGATCCTGACGATCGTCTGGATACTCCTGCAAAACGAAATTTCGGCAGGGATGATGGTCTTTGGATTTATCTTGGGCATCATTATTCCTTGGGGAACATCTGTGTGGTGGCCCGACACGCCAAAGAGCTTTCGTGTGGGTAAGATGGCTGTATACAGTCTTGTGGTGATCTGGGACATTATCGTTGCCAATATCGAGGTCGCCTGGATCGTGCTGACAGTGCCGACATCAAAGCTCAAACCGGCATGGATTGTGGTGCCTTTAGAACTGCGCGAGCCGGAGGCGATAACCATGCTCGCCGGGACGATCACGCTGACACCCGGAACGGTTTCTGCGGATCTTTCCAGCGACGGGCGCAGCCTGCTTGTGCACGTCTTGCACACGGATGATCCTGATGCGATCCGCGATGATATCCTGACACGCTATGAGGCACGTCTATTGGAGATATTTGCATGATACTTGCAACGCAGTTTCTGAATATTGCACTGGCCATTACCTTTCTGGCACTTGCGCTGGGGCAGGTGATGTCGATGGTCCGTCTGGTCCTTGGTCCGACTTCGGGTGACCGCGTCCTCGCGCTTGATACGATGGTGATCAACGCGCTGGGGCTCGTGATTGTGCTGGGCATCTTCAAAGGCGTGCAAATCTATTTTGAAGTGGCCCTGCTGATTGCCATGTTGGGTTTCGTGTCGACCGTTGCCTTGGCACGTTTCATTTTGCGGGGGGACATCATCGAATGACGGCACAGATTATCGGAACCTATTTCGTTTGCCTGTCCTTGATCATCGGGTCCGGCTTTGTACTGGTCGGCGCCATTGGTTTGCTGAAGTTCAACGACCCCATGACGCGCCTGCACGCGCCGACGAAGGTCGGGACGATCGGCATCGGTATGTTGCTGGTCGCGTCGATTATCCATTCCTTTGATATCGGGCAGCCATCCAGCCATGAGCTGCTGATTATGGTGTTTCTTTTTGTGACGGCGCCGATCTCGGCGAATTTTATCGCCAAGGTGAACATGCATCGTCAGGCCTGTGACACACCGCCACCGCCGGTCAATGGCGATGTCTGGTCCACACTTGATGTTCCAGACGCGGAAAAAGACACCTGATCGCTGATCCTAGGCGTCCCGCTCCATGATCCATGCGACCTCGGGCGCAGGGACGAAGCGCCATTTGCGCTTTGGACCCGCCATAACATTGAGATAATACATCTCAAACCCGTAGGGCGCACCGCAGGGGTGGTGCCCGCGTGGAACGCAGACAACGTCGCCATCTGAGACGGCCATGGTTTCGTCTAGCTGGCCATCATCCGTATAGACCCGCTGGATACCAAAGCCCGACGCAGGGTTCAGGCGGTGATAATAGGTTTCTTCCAGATAGGTGATCCGGGGGTAGTCGTCTTCGTCATGCCGGTGGCTGGGGTAGGAGGACCAATGTCCCGCCGGTGTGAAAACTTCGGTCACCAGCAGGCTGTCGCAATAATCCTCGTTCTCCATCGCGATATTGTTGATGTAGCGGGTGTTTGTGCCCTTTCCGCGTTCCGTCAGCGTAATCCCGTCAGGGCCGATCCGCCGCGCTGCGTGTCCGCCAATGCCAGGTGCGCTGCAAACAGCTATGACGCAATCGGTCTGGGCCGTGGCCTCCCATTCGGTGCCATTGGGCAGGTAAAGGCAATGTGGCGGAGTCTTTTCAAAAACATCCATCCGCTCGCCCAAGACACCCCAGTCTTGCTCTGCCCCAGTGATCTGCGCCTTGCCTTCGACCATCACCAGAATGACTTCGCGGTCACCTGTTGCCTCTGCTGCGGTATCGCCTGCCTTCAGTCGGTAAAGCGAAAAGCCGACATAACGCCACCCTGCGCTTTCAGGGGTGATCTGATGCACTTTCCCACGCGTGCCAAAAGGTTTCTTCAGAAGGTCAGACATCGATAGTTCCTTATGCTTGTGGATCCGGCTTTATGAAAAATGCGTAGATGCAAATCATACCAAGGCACAGGGCAAAGACGGCCCATCCGGGTGCGCCGAAAACAAGTTCAAACAGGCCATAGACCGCAATCACCGCCACTGTGGCAATCCGCCGGATCAAGGGGCGGAAAAACGGATGGTGGA
>CAYZKE010000402.1:2448-3607 GCA_964478505.1 uncultured Loktanella sp. | reverse complement strand
CAATTAAAACGAAGTTTGCGGTAGCGTCAATCGGGGTTGGATTTCATATGTGGGCAGCGTATCCCCCCTATGCAACCGATAGGAGGAAACCCGATGCGTCCATCTGGCCGTCAAACGAACGAAATGCGCGAAATCTCAATCGAGACAGGCGTGACGATGCACGCGGAAGGGTCTTGTCTGATCAAATGTGGCAATACCCATGTGCTTTGCACCGCGACCATTGATGAGCGTGTACCACCGTTTCTGAAGAATTCCGGCCTTGGGTGGGTGACAGCGGAATACGGCATGCTGCCACGTGCGACAAATACGCGGATGCGGCGTGAGGCCAAGAACGGGCAATCCGGCCGCACACAGGAAATCCAGCGGTTGATCGGGCGGTCTTTGCGGGCCGGTGTTGATCGGGTCGCACTAGGAGAGCGCCAGATCGTGGTGGATTGCGATGTTATTCAGGCCGATGGCGGCACACGCTGTGCGTCGATCACCGGTGGATGGGTGGCGTTGAAGCTGGCAGTGCAGAAGCTGATGAAGGCCGGTGATGTGATCAGTGATCCTTTGATTGACCCTGTTGCGGCAATTTCTTGCGGGATTTATGCGGGACAGGAAGTGCTGGATCTGGATTATCCCGAGGACAGCGAAGCCGGTGTTGATGGCAACTTTGTCATGACCGCCGGAAAACTGATCGAAGTACAGATGTCAGCCGAAGGATCGACCTATACGCGCGCGCAAATGGATGCGCTGCTTGATCTGGCAGAAAAAGGTGTCGCGGAACTGACTGCGGCGCAACTGGCTGCGGTGTCCTGATGCGGCGGTTTGATGGCAAGGAATTGGTGATTGCGACCCACAATCAAGGGAAGCTGGAAGAGATTGCCGATCTGTTGCGCCCCTATGGGGTGTCTTTGACGTCAAACGCGGATCACGGGTTGCCCGAGCCAGATGAGACAGAAACGACCTTTGTCGGGAACGCACGGATCAAGGCGCATGCAGCAGCCAAGGCAACCGGCCTGCCGGCCTTGTCGGATGATAGCGGGATTGAGATTGACGGCCTTGGTGGTGCGCCCGGCGTTTATACTGCGGATTGGGCGGAAACACCCAACGGCCGCGATTTCAAGATGGCAATGGCGCGGAGTTGGGCCGAGTTAGAGTCTGTTTCCGCCCCCTA
>CAYZKE010000402.1:0-2348 GCA_964478505.1 uncultured Loktanella sp. | reverse complement strand
GCGCTGGATTTGGCGGTCGATCATTTATCGCTCTATCAGCTCACAATCGAGGATGGCACGGCCTTTGGCGATCGCTATGCGGCGGGCAAGCTGCGCGATTTGCCGGATGATGACGCGGCAGCTGATATGTATGCCGCAACGCAAGAGATTTGCGAAAAGGCCGGATTTGCGGGTTATGAGGTGTCCAATCACGCGCGCGCGGGCTGTGAGAGTATCCACAACAAGATTTATTGGCGCTATGGCGATTACGCAGGGATTGGGCCAGGCGCACATGGGCGTCTGACATTGGGTGGACAGCGGTTTGCGACCGAGGCACCGCGTGCGCCCGCGGGGTGGTTGGCACAGGTGCGCAAAACAGGAAACGGGGATTTGTCCCGTGAAGCGCTCACGCAAGACGAGCAGTTTGCCGAGTTTCTATTGATGGGGATGCGGTTGCGCGAAGGTGTGGATACTACGCGCTTTCCGCATCTCGCTAGAGACGAATATTTAAATAAAATCAATGGTTTAGTTGACTTGGGGATGGTCACCTATAACTCGGAGATCCTGCAACTTACCGCTCAAGGCGCTCCTGTCTTGAACGCTGTCCTACGCGCCTTATTGGACGATTAACCACCGGAAAGCGCGCGGAGAAGATCGTCCAGTTGATCGAGCGATTTATATGCAATCGTCATTTTGCCGCCTTCACTGCCTGCCGGATGATCAATTGAAACTTTCATGCGCAGCGTCGCTGACAGCTCATCTTCGATCTGGATGGTGTCAGCATCTTTGGGCACTGGCGCCCCTGGCACCGAACGCTTTTTGATTGCAGGGCCCTTCTTGGCCAACTTTTCGGTTTCGCGGACCGAGAGTTTGCGTTGAATGATTTCGCGGGCCAGGGCGACGGCATGATCGTGGCCGACAAGGGCACGTGCGTGACCAGCGGACAGCTGGCCACTGACAAGATAGGTCTGCACCTCTTCCGGTAAGGTCAGGAGACGCAGCAGGTTTGCGATGTGGCTGCGGCTTTTGCCCAGAGCAGATGCGAGTTTATCTTGTGTGTGGCCGAAGCGGTCCATCAATTGTTTATAGCCTGCGGCCTCATCCACGGGGTTCAGATCTGCGCGCTGGATGTTTTCGATGATCGCGATTTCAAGAACTTCGGTATCATCGTAGTCACGCAAGAGGACCGGGATCTCATGCAACTTGGCCCGTTGCGCAGCACGCCAACGACGTTCACCCGCAACGATCTCGAAGAAATCAGGATCAGTCGGAGATTGCCGGACGATAAGAGGCTGAATGATCCCTTTCTCGGCAATGGAGCTTGCGAGTTCGTCAAGCGCATCCTCTGCAAAGGTGCGGCGCGGCTGATCGGGATTGGGGCGGACCCGTTCAATCGGCACGACAAGATCGGGCCGCTTTGCCGGTGCTTCACTGCTGTCGTCCGTTGCCACATCTGACATCAGAGCAGAGAGACCACGGCCCAGGCCACGGGATTTCTTTGGTGTGCGTGTCATCTATGCGGCCTTCTTTTTCTTTGTTCTTTCAATCAATTCAGCCGCGAGCGCACGGTATGCGGCGCTGCCTTTTGATGCGCTATCATAGGAGAGCACGGGCATCGCGAATGATGGCGCTTCGCTCAGGCGGACATTGCGGGGGATGACGGTTTTGAACACCATATCACCCATGTTTTCGCGGGCGTCATCCTCAACCTGCAGAGAGAGGTTGTTGCGGCTATCATACATTGTGAGCGCAATACCTTCGATCCTCAGATCGGGATTGGCGGTTTGCCGGACATCACGGACAGTGAGAATAAGCTGTGACAGGCCTTCGAGCGCGAAAAACTCGCTTTGTAGCGGCACAATGATGGAATGCGCCGCAACCATCGCATTGACAGTCAATATGTTGAGAGAGGGCGGGCAATCTATCAAAATGTAGTCAAAGACGAAAAGCGCGGGATCATTGCCCCGCAGCACATCCCGTAAGAGGAAACTGCGTTTTGCATTGTCGACAAGTTCAAGATCGGCAGAGCTGAGGTCGGTTGTTGCTGGAATGATGCAAAGGCGATTGACGGATGTTTTCTGGATGGCCTTGGTCAAGGTGACATCGCCAGCCAGCAGATCGTAGGTTGTGGCCTCTCTCTTGTCATGATCAACGCCAAGGCCCGTAGATGCGTTCCCTTGCGGGTCCAGATCTATCAGCAGGACGTTTTTCTTTTTTTCTGCCAAGGCTGCACCCAAATTGATAGTGGTGGTCGTTTTCCCAACACCCCCTTTTTGGTTCGCAACCGCGATGATTATTGGATCATGAGCCAAGCTTATCTATCCTTCGGATGGCGAGTATTCGTGCGTCAGGATCAGTGATACTGGCGT
>CAYZKE010000401.1:0-3636 GCA_964478505.1 uncultured Loktanella sp. | reverse complement strand
TCATTCTCAGGCTCGAATGTGGCAAACTCACCGGTCGCCTTCACCGCCTCGGCCATGAAGCCGTCACCGGCCTCCATAAGCGCGCGGGTGACATGCATGCGGCCCTGGATGGGCGGCGCAGGCGGCACCCCAAGGCACGCGAGCTTGCGAAACGCGTCGTTTTGCGCCGCGATCACGGTCGGATCCGGAAGGTCTGGCTGGGGTTGAACATTCATGGACATGTGGATCTCCTTTGAGAAGTTGAAACACCCTTCTCAAAGCCCGCATTTTCTTTTCCGCTTGGCGGAAGGACCCATACAGAACCTACCCGACCCGAATAAATCCAAAAGTCAGGTGTGCGGGATATGCGGCTATTGGGCTTTCAGAAGCAACGACCGCTCCCAGCCCGAAGCGGACCCATGCCCCTCTGTGCGCATTTGCGATAGCTGACCTTCACCACGCGGGTTATGAAGGGGAAAGATGCGGACTTTGCTGTCGTTCGCTGCGGGTGCGCCAATGGCTTCTCCTAAAAGTTCCGAATTTCCATTCGGGATTCAAAATCGGTGAGTTTCTCTTATCGATGCCTTGTGAAACACGACTTCGAGTGAAGGGTCGAACTGACTTCGAGACGACTGATTGAAACGCTGCTGCACGGATAGTCCAGACAGAACCCTCACGTCTGAGGAGCGGAGCATCCTGATCACAAAGGCCAAAATGAAGATCGGAACCCTGTTTTCGGGCGCGAGACAGCACGATCAAAATAATCGTAGAGACAGCCCCCGCACAAAGGCGGGGGCTGAAAAAAACCTAGAAAAAGCCCAGCTTGTTTGGATTATAGCTGACAAGCATGTTCTTGGTCTGCTGGTAATGATCCAACATCATTTTGTGGTTTTCGCGACCGATGCCGGACTGCTTGTAGCCACCAAATGCAGCGTGTGCAGGGTAAGCGTGATAGTTGTTCACCCAAACGCGACCCGCTTCGATCGCGCGCCCCATGCGGTAGCAGGTGTTCATGTCACGCGACCAGACGCCGGCGCCAAGCCCGTACATGGTGTCATTGGCAATCGCCAAAGCTTCGGCTTCGTCCTTGAACGTCGTCACGGACACGACCGGCCCGAAGATTTCTTCCTGGAACACCCGCATGGAGTTGTCACCCTTGAAGATGGTTGGCTGGATGTAGTTGCCACCCGCCAGTTCACCGTCAAATTTGGCCGCTTCGCCGCCGATCAGAACCTCGGCGCCTTCTTCGCGACCGATGGTGAAGTAGGACAGGATCTTTTCCTGCTGGGCGACACTGGCTTGCGCGCCGACCATGGTTTCGGGGTCACGTGGGTCACCGTGTTTGATGGCCTTTACCCGTTCGATAACGCGTTCCATGAAGGGCTCGTAGATGTCTTCCTGAACCAGCGCACGGGACGGACAGGTGCAGACCTCGCCCTGGTTGAAGGCGAACAGAACGAAGCCTTCGATGGCTTTGTCAAAGAACGCATCATCTTCTGCCATGATGTCGGAAAAGAACACGTTGGGGGATTTCCCGCCGAGTTCCAGTGTGACCGGAATCAGGTTTTCTGTCGCCGCTTTCATGATGGTGCGGCCCGTCGCGGTGGACCCTGTGAACGCGATCTTGGCTATGCGTTTGGATGTCGCCAGTGCTGCGCCGACCTCTGCGCCATAGCCGTTGACGATGTTCAACACACCGGCTGGCAGGATCGGGTTGATGATTTCGGCAAGCACCAGAATGGCGGCTGGCGTTTGTTCAGCGGGTTTCAGGACGATGCAGTTGCCTGCTGCCAATGCCGGTGCCAGTTTCCATGCGGCCATCAGGATCGAGAAGTTCCATGGAATGATCTGGCCAACGACGCCGAGGGGTTCGTGATAGTGGTAGGCGACCGTGTCGGCGTCGATCTCGCTCATGTGACCTTCCTGGCCGCGCAGGATGCTGGCAAAATAGCGGAAGTGATCCGCAGCGAGCGGGATGTCGGCGTTTACGGTTTCGCGGATCGGCTTGCCGTTGTCCCATGTTTCAGCCTGCGCCAGTAGGTCGAGGTTGTCTTCAATCGCGTCGGCCACTTTCATCAGCAGATTGGCGCGATCTGTCGCAGATGTCTTGCCCCATGCTTCCTTGGCGGCGTGGGCGGCATCCAGTGCCAGTTCGACATCAGCCGCGTCGGAGCGCGGGATGTCGTTGATTTTCTCGTTAGTGATCGGCGTGACGTTTTCAAAGTAGCGCCCGTTCACAGGCTCTACGAATGCGCCGCCAATGAAGTTCCCGTATTTGGTTTTGAACGGCGACGTGTATGTTCCCGCCTCTGTGTGCGTAAGATCTTTCATAATTTTCCTCCAATATGCCTCGGTCCTCCACCAAGGCTGGAGGCATCTAGGGGCAAGTTTCCGGAGGGGTCATCAGGGCGAAATCGAATGTTGCGGGGTTGTGTCTCAGGAGTGAGACAGCTTCGGTCAACTTTCGTTCAGGCCCAGCCGTTTCATACGACGGTACAGTGTGGCACGCCCGACACCAAGTTGCCGCGCTGCTTGTGACACGTTGCCATCAGCCCGTGCGAGGGCGCGCACCACAGCAGCGCGTTCGGCTTTCTGAAATCCGGTTGGGCCATCTTCACGCCCGAGGATGTCCGCAGCAGGCCGTGCAGATATCGTGCCGGTTCGTTGTAAACCGAAGATACTTCGCGCAGCACGGGTTGCGCCTACAACAAGGTCATCACGATCCACCGCCAGCAAGACCGCAGCTTCACAATCATCGCCGTCAGCTACGATAATACGAGAGGAAGTATAAGCCGCGCGAAAATAGGCTTCTTCGATAGCGCGGGCGGTTTGCCCGACCTGCGCGCTGATCAAGCGGTTGAACGCTTCGGTTTGATCGGCCCGGGCTGAGGAAACGTCAAGCGCTGCCACCAGGGATCCGTCTGCGCCATAGATGGGCGCGTCGATGCAACTCATGCCGGTGTTGCGTGCAAAAAAGTGTTCATCGCGGTCGACAATGACGCGGCGGTTTTCGGTCAGGCAGGTTCCGATACCATTCGTGCCTTGATGGGCTTCACTCCAATTCGATCCGGCTGCCAGGCCCCATGCCTCGAACGCAGAGGTGTCCCCGTCCGACATCCGTTGGTCTAGCACAATGCCCTCTGCGTCAGTCAGCAAAACGGCACAACCGGACTGTCCAACAAGCGAAAAGAGTGTGTCCAACCGTGGAGAGGCGACAATCATGAACCGTTCAAGCGCGGCCCGTCTATTTTCGAGGTCGGCTTGTTCGACCCGCTCCGGAGCGCGGGTTTCATCCGGGTCTAACCCGTATTTCAGGGCAGAGCGGTGCCAACTTGCTGCGACCTGCGACCGGGCGGCGGCAGAAGAAGACTGGGTCACCTCGATAATTTTGTCGGCATGTCGGGTTCGTCCCATCACTTAAACACCTTCCTAAGACAGGTCTGAACCATAGCAAATCCCTCTGCGCTTTGCACCATTCGAAAGTCGTGGAAATGATAGCCGCAAAATGGCGCGGTCTTCTTGGCACTCCTTGTGGGATGTTGGCGGGTGATCGGCAGGTCGAGCAAAGCGGTCATTGGTGCAAGTTGCATCATTCGTCAAACTGGGCTCAAAGCCCGAATTCGCCACGCATGGCACGAAGGTCCGCTGTCGGTAAAC
>CAYZKE010000400.1:0-3638 GCA_964478505.1 uncultured Loktanella sp. | reverse complement strand
GCGGCACTTGTTGACGTGGCGATTGACCAAGGCGGGTGCTTTGAGACCTCCAAGGCCACAACCCACGAAGACCCGATCTATGATGTCGACGGGATCATGCACTACTGCGTGGCCAACATGCCGGGGGCCGTGGCGCGCACATCCACAATCGCGCTCGGCAACGCAACGATGCCGTTCATGCTGGCATTGGCAGACAAAGGCTGGCGGCAGGCCTGCGAGGACGATCCGCATCTGCTCAACGGTCTGAATGTCCATGCGGGCAACCTGACCTATTATGCCGTAGGAAAGGCGCTTGGGATCGACGTGTTGTCGCCATCATTGGCGCTCAAGGCGTAAACACAAAAAAGGGCCCGCTTGGAAAAGCGGGCCCTTTGTTCATTCAATAGATAGGATCAGGCGTTCGCCTTCAACGCATCGCGGATCTCTGCAAGCAGCTCTTCGGCGGTTGGGCCCTTAGGGGCTTCCGGTGCGGCCTCTTCTTCTTTGGTCGCAGCATCCTTAACCCGGTTCACCATCTTCACCAGCATGAAGACCACAAAAGCGATGATCAGAAAGTTGATGACCGCCATAATGAAGGCACCATAGGCAAAGATCGAGGCACCAGCCTCACGTGCGGCGTCTAATGATGCACCCGCGGGCACTTCACCGGCAAGCACAGCGTAATTGTTTGTGAAATCAACGCCACCGGACACAAGGCCGATGATCGGATTGATCAGATCGCCGACCAGCGACGTGACGATGGCGGTAAAAGCCGCGCCAATGATGATACCAACAGCCATGTCCATGACATTGCCCTTGGCGATAAAAGTTTTGAATTCGTTAAGCATTTGTGTCCCCACTTATGAAATCTGGCGCGCGGGTCTAAAGCCCACTGCGCAACTACGCACATAGTTACCGATATCAGCCCACCGAGACACGGGTTTTATTTGCGACAATTCCCCTTAGCTTGGGGGGAACAGAAATTCTGCAAAAGGACACTGCCACATGGCTGACTTATCCGCATTCTCGATCACGCAGCGCTGGCCTGCCCAAAACCCTTCCGTCATCCAGCTTTATTCGTTTCCCACGCCAAACGGCGTCAAAGTGTCCATCGCACTAGAAGAAATGGGCCTTGCCTATGAACCACATCTTGTCACACTCAACGATGCAGACGTCAAAAGCGATGCATTCCTGTCGCTGAACCCCAACAACAAAATCCCCGCGATTGTTGATCCAAATGGGCCTGATGGGGCAATCGGCCTGTTCGAAAGCGGCGCAATCTTGCTTTATCTCGCTGAAAAGTCAGGCAAGTTCATTGGATCCTCAGCCGCTGACAAGCACAAGATCACGCAATGGCTCATGTTCCAGATGGGTGGCCTTGGGCCGATGTTCGGACAGATGGGTTTCTTTTATAAATTTGGAGGTTCCCAGATCGAAGATCCCCGCCCACGCGAACGCTACCGCGATGAAGCGATCCGTTTGCTGGCTGTGCTGGACAAGGAACTGGATGGCAAAGACTGGATCGCGGGCGACTATTCGATCGCGGATATGGCGATTGCACCCTGGGTGAATGCACTCGAGCTTTACGGCACGAAAGACGTCGTCGGCTATCACGATCTGAAAAACGTACCGGCTTATGTTGAGCGGTTTTTCGCACGTCCCGCCGTGGAAAAGGCAAAGAACATCCCGCCCCGCCCGTAAGGTGGACCGTGATCCACCTGACCTACGGCAACGTCCCGTTCAAAACGTAACGTAGAATATCAACAACCTGCTGCGGCTCTTGCACAACGGCAAGGGCTGCGGCATCCACCTCTTTCAGCGGATGCTGATGCTCTGGCCCGTGCATCACGATCAACGATTTGCCAAGGGCTGCGGCATAGCCCGCATCAAAGGCCGCGTTCCACTGCTTGTATTTTTCGCCAAAGCGCACCACCACGATATCGGCGTTCTGTAGCCCGTGCCGTGTGCGGATCGCATTGAGGTTGGCACCTTTGTTGTCGTGCCAGAACTTGTTTTCCTCGGCCCCCATAATCGCCACACCGCAATCATCCGACGCATCGTGATCCGTCACAGGACCGTCAAACACCACATCAAGCCCCGCGGCCCCTGTCGTAATCTGCTCGCGCCAGTCGGTGTGGATCTCACCAGAGAGGTAAATCTTGAGGGTCATATCGGGGCTCCTTCAGTTCATTTGCAATTGAAAATAGACCTTATCGCCATCACGGCCAGTCTCAACCCAGCCAAGTCCACGATAAAAGCCTTGGGTCGCAATCATGTCAGCGTGGGTCGTAAGTCGTATCGTAGCGTGACCCGCGGTCATCGCGGCAGTGACAGCTTTGTCCATCAAGGCCTTGCCAACGCCATGCCCACCCGCGTCAGGGTGAACCGCCAGATTGGCGATATGCGCATGACCGCCCAGCACGACAACGATCCCGCCTTGTACCTCGCCATCAACCTCGGCCACCCAGACGTTATGATCGCGGATATCCTCCACGATGCCTTCGGTTACGGGCGGCAGGCCCAGCCCCTGAAATGGCGCATAGGCCGCCTGCAGAACTTCGGTCAGCCGTTCCGCATCTGCGGGTGCCGCACGTCGCAGAATCATCCGCGCAGCACACCACCGGTGGCTTTCGTCACTTTCTCAACGATCTTGGCGCTGACCGCTTCGATATCCGCGTCTTTCAGTGTCGCCTCTGTCGGCTGCAAACGCACGGTGACAGCAAGAGATTTCTTGCCCTCACCCAGCGACCCACCGATGAATTCATCAAAGACGCGCACATCTGTAATCAGGTTTTTATCCGCACCTGCCGCGGCATTGACCAGCGTCAGCGCCTCAACCTGTGCGTCTACCACAAAGGCAAAGTCGCGTTCGACCGCCTGCAAATCCGTGGCCGTCAAAGCCGCGCGCGTGGCGGTTTTATTCTTGGGCAACGGCACTTCGTCCGGCCAAATGGTGAAGGCAACCGCAGGTCCTTTGATATCCATCTCGCGCAGCACTTTCGGGTGCAATTCACCAAAGATACCCAGCACCTTTTTCGGCCCAAGGCAGATTTTGCCATGCCGTCCGGGGTGCCACCATTCATCTGCCCCGCGCAGGATTTGCACCTTCGCAGGCGCGCCAATCGCGGCGAGGATCGCCTCGGCATCCGCCTTGGCATCATAAAGATCGACGGGGCGCGACGTGCCATGCACATCCTTGGGCCCTGTCCGCCCGATCAACACGCCCGAGACCAGCATATGCTGTTCGCCCGGCTCACCCCCGTGGAAGCCTGCACCGACCTCAAACAGCCCCATATCCATGAAACCGCGCGCCTGATTACGCGCCGCTGCCCGCAGCAGACCGGGCAGCAAAGAGGGCCGCATATGCGACATCTCCGAACTGATCGGGTTTTCCAGCATGGTTGCATCGTCGCCACCGCCAAAGAGCTTGGCCGCTTCTGCATCAATAAAGCTGTAGGTCACACATTCGTTGTAGCCCAGCGCCGCCGCTGTCCGGCGCGCAGCCTGCTGGCGCATCTGACCGGGGGTCAGGATCGGCTTGGGCACGCCTGCATCGATGCGCGGCAAAGGTTTGCCTTGCAGTTTGGTCAGCGACGCAATGCGTGCGACCTCTTCGACCAGATCAGCCTCGCCCTGCACATCGGGACGCCAAGACGGCA
>CAYZKE010000399.1:0-3641 GCA_964478505.1 uncultured Loktanella sp. | reverse complement strand
CATCCAGTGCAATCTCGATCAGCGGGCCCTCAACCTCTTTCAGGATTCGGTTATAAAGCCCCGGAGGCGGTAGAACCCCGCCATGCAGATCAAAATAGCGGCGCAGATGCTTGTTCACGCTCGCACTCAGCTTGTCGCCCTCGCCCCCTGACCGCAGCGGTTCGATGGCAGGCTGGTTGCCAAGGACCAGTTCCACCTCGGCGCGGGTAATTTCATCCTCGGAAGCGGTAAACACCAGCCGGCGCACGGCATTTTCCAACTGCCGCACGTTGCCGGGCCAGCTATAGGCGCGGACGAGATCAAGGGCCGCATCGCCGAAGCGGCGCAAAGGCGCGCCATCACGTTCGGCGCGGGCCAAAAAATGCTCGGCCAGCAGCGGGATATCATCGACACGCTCGCGCAGTGACGGGACATCCACCGTGACACCACCCAGCCGGTAAAACAGATCCTCACGGAATAGCCCGTCTTCCATACGTCCCATCAGGTCGGTTTGCGAGGTGGCCATGATCCGCGGTGCATTGTCGCCCAGCGTATCCAGCATCCGCACAATCCGGCCCTGCGCCTCTTCGGACAGGTCACTGACCTCGTCAAAGAGGATTGATCCGCCTTTGGCACGGCTCAGCACCGTTGAGGGGCCATCCATCCCTTCCAGATCAGAGGCTGACACCACAACAAACGGCAGGCTGCGCCGGTCTGAGAAATCATGGACAGCGCGTGCGATCAGCGATTTGCCCGTACCGCTTTCGCCAGTGATCAGCACCGGCAATTGCGTGTTCATGACCCGCGCGACAAGCCGGTAAAGGCCCTGCATCACCGGCGTACGCCCCACCAGCGGCAGATCACCGCCCTGTTCGGTCGCGTTCACATCGGGGGCGCGTGTCGTGGGCGCACGGCGTTTGACCTCCAATGCACGCGCAGCGCGTTTCATCAGATCGGGCAGATCGAAAGGTTTCGGCAGGTAATCGTAAGCGTCCGCCTCAGCGGCCTGAATGGCGGTCATGATGGTGTTCTGCGCAGAGATCACGATCACAGGCAGACCGGGGCGTGCCTCTGCAATCTTTGGCAACTGCTCAAGGCCGTTACCATCAGGCATGATCACATCGGAAATCACCAGATCGCCTTTGCCCTCATCAACCCAGCGCATCAGCGTAACAATCGATGATGTCGCATGCACCTTGCAGCCTGCCCGCGTCAAAGCCTGGGTCAATACCGTTCTGATCGTCCGGTCGTCGTCGGCAACAAGTACTGTCCCGTCCATTGCTATTCTCCTGCTTCATAATCTTTGGGCACCACCGGCAGCGAAATCCGGAACACCGTGCGCCCGGGCACGCTATCCACCGAAATCCATCCACCGGCGTCACCGATCAGTTTTGATACCAACGCCAACCCGAGCCCGGTTCCGTTTTCCTTGCCCGATACGAAAGGTTCAAAAATATCTTCCGCAATCTCGCGCGGCAGGCCCGGGCCATCGTCAATAATCTCGACCTGCAAAGGCAGGCGGGCATGGGTGCCATCCGACCGGTGCACGCGCAACGAGGTATCATAGAAGGTATGCAGGGTGATGGTTCCCGCTTCCTTACAGGCCTCCGAGGCATTTTTCAGCAAATTCAGGAACACCTGCAAAAGCTGGTCCCCATCCGCCAGCGTTTGCGGCAGCGAGGGGTCATAGGCTTCGACGAAAAGCATATGGGCGCCAAAACCCACCGCCGCCGATTGGCGGGCGCGGTCCAGAATGTCGTGGATATTGATCGGCTTGAGCACCGGTTTGCGCAGGTTTCCGAACTGCTCGACCTGCTCCAACAACTTCACAATCCGCCGGCTTTCCTCAACGATCAGATCGGTCATTTCCTGATCTTCGGGGCTGAGCCCCATCGACAAAAGCTGTGCCGCCCCTGTAATCCCCGCAAGCGGGTTTTTGATCTCATGGGCCAGCATTTCGGCCATACCAATCGCTGATTTTGCGGCTTTTCCCGAGGAATGGTTCTGGTTGATCCGGCTGGCAATCTCGCGCGGGCTGATCATGACGATCATCTGGTCGTCACTGCCCTGCAACGGCGCGAATTGCAGATTGCACAGCATCGGCGGGCGCTCGCCGCTGCCCACGTCCACATCGTTTACGAAAAGCGATGTGCGGTTTTCTCTTGCGCGGCGATAGGGCGCCTCAAGCGGCGCATCGATCATGACCTTTTCCCAGATCCTTTCACCCACCAGCGATTTGGACGACAGGTTGAGAAAACTTTCCGCCGCAGGGTTGCTCATGATGATGACGTCATCACCATCAAGCATCAAAGACGGCACCGGCAGGGATGACCAAAGGGCTTGTCCTAAAATCATGCCGCCACCTTTAGATCGAACGCCTCGCGAAGATCACGCAGGACATCTGCAGGTGATGCGTGGGTCAGGATTGCCTTGCGCAATGCGGGTGGCGTGCCCGCATCGTCCATGTACCAGCCCAAATGCTTGCGGGCGACCTTGCGCCCCAGTTCGGGGCCATAGAAAGTCAGCATCGCTTCATAATGACGGCAAACCATATCAATCAGATCATGGCCCTGCGGCACAACAGGTTCCACCAATCCGTGCAGCCCAGCCGAAATTTGCGCGAGGACCCAAGGCCGTCCCTGCGCCCCGCGTCCGATCATCACGCCGTCGGCACCGGACAGCCGCAATGCCGCGCGCGCGGTGTCCGCATCCACTATATCGCCATTGGCAATTACCGGAATCGTCACCGCGTCCTTGATATGCCGGATCGCGGCCCAGTCGGCAGCGCCTTTGTAAAACTGGCAGCGTGTCCGCCCGTGGATCGTGACCAGCTTGATCCCCGCCTCTTGGGCCCTGCGGGCCACATCGGCTGCATTCAGGCTGTCGTGATCCCAGCCAAGACGCGTTTTCAGCGTCACAGGCACATCAACGGCATTCACCACGGCCTCGATCAGGCTGAGCGCATGATCGGGTGTGCGCAAGAGTGCTGACCCCGAATAACCGTTCGTCACCTTTTTGGCCGGGCAGCCCATGTTGATGTCAATGATCGCGGCACCGTTCCCTGCCGCCATGCGCGCCGCCTCGGCCATCCAATAGGCCTCGCGTCCGGCTATCTGGACAGCCGTGCCTTCCTGATCATAGCCCAGTTCGGCGCGTTCGCGCACGCCGGGTTTGGCCTGCACCATTTCCTGGCTTGCCACCATTTCGCTGACGACCCAGCCAGCGCCAAAAGACGCGACCAGTTGGCGAAACGGCAGATCGGTGATTCCCGCCAAAGGCGCGAGCGCCACAGGCGGCGTCAAAGCCACATCGTCCAAGACCAATTGTTCGGTTACTGCCACAGAGATAATCATTCGCTTACAGGTTAGGCGTCGCGGTACATCTACGGAGATTTGGAGCCTCCTTCAACGAAACTCGGCCCATTTATCCCGAATAAATGGCGTTTGCTTAATTTTTGTGCATTTCGCTTGCCAAACTGACGAATTGCACCGGCGCGGTCCGGGGCCTAAACCTGACGTAAGCAAAGGACAGATCACAGATGACAGTAGCGGCAATCATCGTAGCGGCAGGGCGCGGCACCCGTGCGGGTGGCGACGTTCCGAAACAGTGGCAACGGATCGGTGACCGCACTGTCGCCGCCTATGCCATGGCGCGTTTCGCCA
>CAYZKE010000398.1:2339-3650 GCA_964478505.1 uncultured Loktanella sp. | reverse complement strand
GATCCCTGATAGCTCTTATGCGCCGGTTTATGAGGCGGCCGTCAATTTCTGCAAAGAGAACGGCGCGCTTGATCCTGTCACCGCTGGTACCGTGCAAAACGTGGGTCTGATGGCGCAAAAGGCCGAGGAATACGGCTCTCATCCCACCACATTCGAGATCCCGCAGGACGGCACCGTGCGTGTGATTGCGGGCAATGGCGATGTGCTGCACAGCCATGCGGTTGAGGCGGGTGATATCTGGCGGATGGCGTCGACGCGGCGTGCGCCGATCGAAAACTGGATCGAATTGGCGATTGACCGGATGAAGACGACAGGGTTTGAGACGATCTTCTGGCTTGACCGTAACCGCGCCCATGATGCGCAACTGTTGGGCTATGTTGAACCTGCTTTGGCAAAGGCGGGCCTGACGGACGCCTTCAAGATCATGGCCCCACGCGAGGCGACGACGCGGTCGTTCGAGGTGATCTACAAAGGCGACAATACGATTGCCGTTACTGGCAACGTACTGCGTGACTATCTGACCGACCTCTTCCCGATCCTTGAGGTCGGCACCTCGGCCAAGATGTTGTCGGTCGTGAAGCTGATGCAAGGCGGTGGTTTGTTTGAAACCGGCGCTGGCGGCTCTGCCCCCAAGCATGTCGAGCAACTGGTGAATGAAAACCACCTGCGCTGGGATAGCTTGGGCGAGTTCTGCGCCTTGGGTGAAAGCCTGCGGTTCCTTGGTGTGGCACAGAAAAAGGCTTCGGCGAAAGTTCTGGGTGATGCGGTGGATACGGCGACTGAAAAGCTTTTGACCGAAGGACATTCACCACAGCGCAAAGTAGGCCAGCCTGATAACCGCCACAGCCACTATTGGTTCGCGCGTTACTGGGCAGAGGCATTGGCAGCGCAGACAGACGACGCGACATTGGCAGCAAAGGTTGCACCGCTCGCAGCGCAACTGGCGCAAAATGAAGCGGCGATCCTGAGTGAATTGTCACAAGGCCAAGGCAGCGCGGTTGATTTGGGTGGCTACTACAACACATCCGACGACCTGGCTGCTGCTGCGATGCGCCCATCGGCGACGTTGAACGCGTTGATCGACTAAGCCAAAACGACTTTGGGGGCGGATTGCTCCGCCCCCATCCGTGTCGCTTGGGAATGTCTGCGTTCTTAGTTGAACGAGTAGACGAGCGAGACACCGAATGTGTTGTCTGTGTCTTCTGCTGTACCGGGCTCGGTGTGATACTCGGTCAGGATGCTTGTGCGCAGAGCCAGTGTTTCGGTCATGGACACATTGAGCGCCAGATCGTTAAAGACGACTGTGTCAGA
>CAYZKE010000398.1:0-2329 GCA_964478505.1 uncultured Loktanella sp. | reverse complement strand
GTCATTGGTAACGAACACGGTTTCATTCAGCTTGTTGGCATAGTCAGAGGACACGCCGAACGCAGCTTCTTCGATATCGGCCTCGCTCACGTCATTCAATTCCGCAAAGCGGTATCCTGGACCGGCCTGAACCGACCACTGACGGTCAGCGTCGTTCAATACGCGGTAGCCTGCGCCGAAGCTTACGAATGTGTCTGTCTCGTACTGCGCGTCTGTTGCGCCATCAGCAGCCCCTTGTACCTTTGCAAAGCCAAAGAAGTCGGCGTTCAGGTCACGGGTGTACTCAAGCCCGTAGAACAGTGTTTCTTCTGATTCAGAATCTTCGTCGTCGGTGTAGGCATAGTTCAACTGCAGTTCGATACCGTTCGGGCCGAACACATAGTTGATGTCAGAACCGATGCCGATGTTTGTGCTGTCTGTGTTGCCGCTTTGTACGATACCGCGCAGAGCGACCGAACCGGAAAAGCCTTGTGGGCGGCCTTCGTTGCCAAAGCGATCAAGTTCACGCTCTGCGTCGTCTTCGATGGCTTCGATCAGGTCGTCGTTCAGATCGCCAGCAACAGTGTCGCGACCGATCAGGCTTTGCGCTGATGCGGAGGTCGCCAGAATTGTAGCGACAGCCGCTACGATAAATACGTTCTTTGTCATGGGTCTATCCTTTCCCAAGTCAGTGACCCGCCCTGTCATTAGAGCGGAAGCGTCTTTTGCTGAGAGGATATCTAGGGAAAAACTATACCTAAGAGAAATTCAAAATAATCATGCTTAAGGCGAGTTTTGCTCATTGTCGCCAAGAACCTCGACGATGTGATCATCGCTGATCTCCCGCAGTCGCTCTAGCACTGCTTGGCTGTCGGCCTCTGCGCCGTGGGCGACCTGCGCCAATGTCGCTTTTGCAATTTCTGCGATCTCGGGATCCAGGTCGTCGCGCCAGACGGCCCAAACGGGATAAGGAAAGCGGGGTGCATCCGCGACAAGGTGCAATTGCCCACTGTCGAGGTATTTCTTCACATAGCGCGCGGGCAGATAGGCCGATGATTTGCGATTGACCACATATTCGGCAACCATCGCGCCCAGCGAAAACGTCAGCCCCGGATTGGTAAGCTCTGGCAAGGCCAACGCGTGGGCCCCCACAAATTCTGGCCCCCAATCAACGAAAACATAATCGGTGAGGTTGTCGATATCCGCATCAGGCCATGAGGCGACCATGACCAGCTCTTCCTCCATGACCTCCTCTGCGGACAGCCCCGGCCTGATTTGCGGCATATAAAGCAGACCCACATGCATGATCCCTTCGATCAGAAAGCGGGTCAGGCGATCAGGCATCCCGATCTCGGCGCGGATGTTCAGATCGGGGGCTGCTTTCTCTAACCTGTCGATCCAGCGAAACCCAAGACGCGGCCATAATGAATATTGCGCCCCGATGGTCAGGCTGCGGGTAAACCCCTCTGGGATGGCCACTTGTTGGCGTGCTTCCTCCCAGACGCGGATGATGGAAAGGGCATAACGTTCAAACTCGCGGCCTGCGTTGGTCAGTTCCGCACCGGCCTTGGACCTTGTGAACATTGGCTTACCAAGCGAATCCTCCAGCCGCTGGATGCGTAGAGAGACAGCGGATTGCGTGACATAAAGCCGCTCTGAGGCCGATACGAATGACCCCGTTGCGGCAACTTCGAGAAAGGTTTTCAGAAGGGTGATATCCATCGTGCAAACATGAGTGTTTCTCATGTGTGACACAAGCTTTCCTGCGTTTCACCAATTGGAAGAGCTCGCGCCCCTTCAAGGGTCGCTTGGATAAATCTCGGGTACCTTGCACATCAGATCCGCCACCAGGATCTATCCCCAACGCGTCATTATCTATGCGTATAGTCAGTGCGATGTGCTCTCGAATCAAAAGTTTGTTGATTTGTGATTATAACGCTGACAATTTAGCAACGTAATGAATGCGAATAGATTCGGACCAACCGGACACGCTTTGCCCAACACTGGAGATTGACATGAAACATACATTTATCTGCGCCGCCGCCATTGCGATGGCGACCTCGGCCACTGCCCAAAGCTGGGATATGCCCACGCCATACGGCGATTCCACCTTCCACACCCAGAACATCATGCAGTTTGCTGATGATCTGCGCGAGGCGACAGGTGGAGAGCTTGATATCACTATTCACTCTGCCGGATCGCTGTTTCCACATTCCGAAATCAAGAGCGCCGTTCGCAACCGTTCTGTGCCGATCGGTGAATTCTTCCTGTCGACCCTTTCAAACGAAGATCTTGCCTTTGGCGTCGATAGCCAACCCTTTGTCGCAACCAGCTATGAGGACGCGGCACG
>CAYZKE010000397.1:0-3672 GCA_964478505.1 uncultured Loktanella sp. | reverse complement strand
AACGCGGCGCGCAGCGTTTCGGCACCTGCTGCCTGATCCGCGCTCAACGCCTTGCCGCCATAGTCGGGATCAAGCTGCGGATAGGGCACATCTCGCGGGGCCTCTTCTTCCGAAACAGCACCAAGCTTGACCAGGCCTTTGACCACCGACGTACCAACCCCCGCCATCTCGGCCACCTCGCCCAAGGTGAACGACAGCCCGCCATAATCGTGCAAGACGCCCAGCACCTTTTCGCGCGCATCGGTCATGCGGTCGGGTATCTGATCGCCCAAACGGTAGATTTTGCGCATCGACTGCGCCTCTCCCAAGCCTGGTGCGCGGGTCGCAAGACGCAGCATCGCGGTCATTGGCGTCAGGGTATATTCGGCAGCGCGCGTCAGGAAAACGCGCATTTCCTCGCGCATCGGGGCCACATCCAGCACACGGATGACCGACCGAATTTTGGCACGGTCATAATCACCCTTCCCACGCCCCCAGATCACGCCAAGCACCTTACGCGGGCCCAAGGGCACCTCAACAAACGCACCCAGATGGCAGCCGCCCTCGGGTGCTTTGTAGTCAAGCAGGCGGTCAAGAGGTTGCGCCGTCAACACGCCAACAAGATCACCTTCGTGGAAAAAGCTATCGGTCATATCCGCCTTTGAGGGTTTCCGCCGCCTTGCAGATCAGGTAAATGCTGCATCATCAAACACCAACCCTGCTTTGGAGTGAACAGATGAAGTTTTTCGTAGATACCGCCGAGATCGACCAGATTAAAGAACTCAATGACCTCGGGATGGTTGACGGGGTCACGACAAACCCCTCGCTGATCGCAAAGTCGGGCCGTGATATTCTGGAAGTGACCAAGGAAATCTGCTCAATCGTGTCCGGCCCCGTCTCAGCCGAAGTTGTGGCGCTGGACGCTGACACCATGCTGGCAGAGGGCCGCAAGCTGGCCAAGATCGCCGACAACATCGCCGTGAAAGTGCCGCTGACGTGGGCGGGTCTGAAAACCTGCAAGACGCTCTCTGACGACGGGATCATGGTGAACGTCACGCTCTGTTTCTCCGCGAACCAGGCGCTCTTGGCGGCCAAGGCGGGTGCGACTTTCATCAGCCCCTTCATCGGACGGCTGGATGACCTGAATATGGACGGACTGGAACTGATTGAGGATATCCGCACGATTTATGACAACTACGGCTTCGAGACGAACATCCTTGCCGCCTCGATCCGGTCCGCCAATCACATGAGCGAATGTGCCAAGATCGGTGCCGATGTCGCGACGGCCCCGCCGAATGTGATCAAGGCAATGGCAAACCATGTCCTGACCGACAAAGGTCTGGACGGGTTCATGGCGGATGTCGCCAAGGCCGGGATTAAAATCCTCTAAAGATGCGTCAGGTAAGGTGGATCTTGATCCACCTTACTTTCGGCAAACTAGGGCAAAAGTGCCACGCCCTGTGACTTGAACGCAAAAACCCTGCGACAAGCCCCCCAACCCTCTGCTAGTTTGACAAAAAACAAAACAGAGCAGGCTCATGAATAAAACACTGATGGCCGATGACCTTCGCGAGAAGATCATCGCAAACCCCGATGTTCTTTTGGACGATGTGGATGTGATGCGCGCCCTTGTGGGGGCGAACGCAGACCAGAATGCCGGCAATATCGTCGATCTCCGGTCGGTCGCTATGGAACGGCTCGAGGCGCGTTTCGACCGCCTTGAAGACACCCACCGCAGTGTTATTGCGGCCGCGTATGACAATCTTGCAGGCACCAATCAAATCCACCGCGCGATCCTGCGGATGATGGATGCAAGCACCTTTGAACGCTTCCTCGCGGATCTTTCCGGCGAAGTCGCGGATATCCTGCGCGTTGATGCGGTCCGCCTTGTGCTGGAAAGCAACCTGCAAGACACGCAACGCGCCACAGGCGACGCTATAGCAATCATGCCCGAAGGCTATGTCGACGGATATATCACCCTAGGTCGCAACATGCCTGCCCGCCAAATCACCTTGCGTGAATTCCACAAAGTCGGCGGCAGCCTTTATGGTGCGCGCGCAGAATACATCAAATCCGAGGCCTGCCTGAAGGTTGACCTCGGCCCCGATCGCCTTCCCGCCATGCTGGTCATGGGCAGTGAAGACCCACAGCAATTCACACCGCAACAGGGCACCGACCTGCTGACCTTCTTTGTTGGAGTCTTTGAACGGGTCGTCCGCCGCTGGCTGGCCTGATGCGATGATCGCGCCTGCGCTCTCAGACGCCTTGGGCGCATGGCTCGCAGGCCAGCGTGCGCTGGCCGGGGCCGCCGAGAATACGTTGAAGGCGTATCAGACCGATGTGCTCGGGTTCTTGGCCTTCATGACCGTGCATAATGGTGGCAGCCAGGGTCTTGCCCCCATCGCCCGCGTCACGATCCGCGACATGCGCGCGTGGATGGCCCATGAGCGTGCCCGTGGTGTCGGCGCGCGCTCTTTGGCGCGGTCCTTGTCGGCGGTGAAATCCTTTTACCGCTGGCTCGCCGAGCGCGAGGGGTTTGAGCCCACAGCCGTCCTGTCCACCCGAGCCCCGAAATTCCAGCGCAAACTGCCCCGCCCGCTGGAGATAAATGCCGCCTCGGACATGATCGAGACGGTTGAACTGCAATCGAACGATCCTTGGATTGCAGCGCGTGATGCCGCCGTTGTGACACTCCTTTACGGCTGTGGCCTGCGAATTTCCGAGGCTTTGGGCCTAACAGGCCGTGACGTGCCTTTGCCCGATGTGCTGCGGATCGTCGGCAAGGGAAACAAGGAACGGATCGTTCCGGTGATTACACCTGCCAGAGACGCGGTGGATACCTATCTGCAGCTCTGCCCCTACACTGCGGCAGAGGACGCGCCGATCTTTCGTGCAACGCGCGGCGGTGTGCTTTCACCGCGTGCGATCCAGAAGGTCATGGAAAAAGCGCGGCTACAACTGGGCTTGCCCGCAACGGCGACGCCCCATGCAATGCGCCACTCATTTGCCACACACCTTCTGGCCGCAGGCGGCGATTTGCGCACCATTCAGGAGCTGTTGGGCCATGCGTCACTGTCCACGACACAGGCCTACACGGCCGTTGATGCTGCGCACCTGATGTCTGTTTACGAAAAGGCGCATCCGAAGGCCTGAGAACTGGTTGCCCCTTCGCGCTTTTTCGCTCATGACGGTCCAATGACACTTCGCACCAAAGCCCTTCTTGTTCACCTCCTCACTGCAACCGGCGCCGTTTTTGCCATGTTGGCAATGCTGGCCGCAGTTGAGGAACAATGGAGCCTGATGTTTCTGTGGCTTGTGGTGGCATTCTTTGTCGATGGCATTGATGGACCGCTCGCGCGCAAATACGACGTCAAGACGAACGCGCCCGCCTTTGACGGTGTACTGCTTGATCTGATTATTGATTATCTGACCTACGTCTTTGTACCGGCCTATGCGCTGTTCAAATCCGGCCTTTTGCCCGGTTGGACGGGCTGGTTCGCGATTATCATCATCACCTTTGCGTCTGCCATGTATTTTGCCGACACACGCATGAAAACAAAGGATAATTCGTTCTCCGGCTTTCCCGGATGCTGGAACATGCTGGTACTGGTGATCTTTGCTTTGCAGCCGAATTTCTGGGTATCCCTTGTACTGGTCGGCAGCCTTGCGATCACCATGTTTGCGCCGCTGAAA
>CAYZKE010000396.1:0-3678 GCA_964478505.1 uncultured Loktanella sp. | reverse complement strand
ATGATCCAGATGCAGACCAATCTGGATGTTGCTGACAACAGCGGCGCTCGCCGTGTTCAGTGCATCAAGGTTCTGGGTGGTTCTCACCGTCGTTACGCCAGTGTTGGAGACATCATTGTTGTTTCGGTGAAAGAGGCCATTCCACGCGGTCGCGTAAAGAAGGGTGACGTCCGTAAGGCCGTCGTCGTACGCACCGCCAAAGAAGTACGCCGCGACGATGGCACAGCCATCCGTTTTGACAGCAACGCTGCTGTCATCCTCAACAACAACAACGAGCCGATCGGTACACGTATCTTTGGCCCAGTTGTTCGTGAGTTGCGCGCAAAGAACTTCATGAAAATCATCTCACTCGCTCCGGAGGTGCTGTAATCATGGCTGCGAAACTCCGTAAAGGTGATAGCGTGATCGTGCTTGCCGGTAAGGACAAGGGCAAGAAGGGCACTATCAGCTCTGTTGACCCCAAGTCGGGCAAAGCTGTTGTTGATGGCATCAACATTGCTGTGCGTCACCAGAAGCAAACGCAAGCGACACAGGGTGGCCGCACGCCAAAGGCGATGCCGATCCAGCTGTCCAACCTCGCGATCGTTGACAAGAATGGCAAAGCAACCCGTGTTGGCTTCCGTATGGATGGCGACAACAAGGTGCGTTTCGCCAAGACAACAGGGGATGTGATCTAATGCTTGATACTGCAAACTATACCCCCCGTTTGAAGGACCTTTACAAGGCCACCATCCGTGGTGCCCTGAAAGAAGAGTTCGGTTACAAAAACGAGATGCAGATCCCGAAGCTGGACAAAATTGTCCTGAACATCGGCTGCGGTGCAGAAGCTGTCCGTGACAGCAAGAAAGCAAAAACCGCGCAGGAAGATCTGACAACAATCGCCGGCCAGAAGGCCATGACAACACACGCCAAGAAATCAATCGCTGGTTTCCGCGTTCGTGAAGACATGCCGCTGGGTGCAAAGGTAACTTTGCGTGGCGACCGTATGTACGAATTCCTTGATCGTCTGATCACTGTTGCAATGCCACGTATCCGCGACTTCCGCGGCGTATCCGGCAAATCCTTCGACGGCCGCGGCAACTACGCCACCGGCATCAAAGAGCACCTGATCTTCCCAGAAATCAACTTCGACAAGATCGATGAGAACTGGGGCATGGACATCGTGATCTGCACAACAGCGAACACTGACGCTGAAGCAAAGGCACTGTTGAAAGCCTTCAACATGCCGTTCAACAGCTAAGCGCCAGGGAGATTTAGAGATGGCTAAGAAATCCATGATCGCACGCGAAGTGAAGCGTGAAAAGCTGGTCAAGCAGTATGCCGAAAAGCGTGCCGCCTTGAAGGCAATCATCAACAACAAAGAGATCGCTGTAGAAGAGCGGTTCAAGGCAACTCTTGAACTTGCGAAACTGCCACGGAACTCTTCTGCAACGCGTTTGCACAACCGTTGCCAGCTGACCGGGCGTCCACACGCCTATTACCGCAAACTCAAGATCAGCCGGATCGCGCTGCGGGACCTTGGTTCCAATGGCGAAATCCCCGGCATGGTCAAGTCTAGCTGGTAAGGAGCACATATTATGAATGATCCTATCGGTGATATGCTCACACGTATCCGCAACGGCCAGATGCGCGGTAAAGCGTCGGTGGAAACACCTGCGTCCAAACTGCGCGGTTGGGTGTTGGATGTGCTTTCCGACGAAGGCTACATTCGCGGCTACGAAAAGAAGGATGGCAAAGACGGCCACCCTGCTTTCAGCATCGAATTGAAGTATTACGAGGGTGACCCTGTCATTCGCGAAGTGAAGCGGGTTTCCAAGCCTGGCCGTCGCGTTTACCTGGGCGCACATGACATCCCAACAGTCCGTCAGGGCCTGGGTGTGTCGATTGTCTCCACCTCACAAGGTGTGATGTCGGATGCCAAAGCACGGGCTGCCAATATTGGCGGCGAAGTGCTCTGCACTGTATTCTAAGGGGATATCATGTCTCGTATTGGTAAAAAACCGGTTGAGCTGCCCGCAGGCGTCACTGCCTCTGTGTCAGGTCAGACCGTTGAGATGAAAGGCCCCAAAGGGACCCGGACTTTCAAGGCGACAGACGATGTCACCATCACTGTTGATGGCAATGTCGTGACTGTAGAACCACGCGGCAAATCCAAGCGCGCACGCCAGCAGTGGGGCATGAGCCGCACAATGGTTGCAAACTTGGCCACCGGCGTATCCGAAGGCTTCAAGAAAGAGCTTGAGCTGTCGGGTGTTGGTTACCGTGCACAGATGCAGGGCAATGTCCTGAACCTGTCATTGGGCTACAGCCATGATGTTAAGTTTGAAGTGCCTGAAGGTGTCACAGTGACATCTGCAAAGCCAACCGAGATTCTTGTCGAAGGTATCGACGAGCAGCAGGTTGGTCAGGTTGCGGCGAATATTCGCGCTTGGCGTAAGCCCGAGCCCTACAAGGGCAAAGGGATTAAGTACAAAGGCGAATATATCTTCCGCAAAGAAGGTAAGAAGAAGTAAGGAACGCGATTATGGCAAACAGCAAGAGACAACTGTTTCTGAAGCGCCGCATGCGCGTTCGGAACAAACTTCGCAGCGTCACAGCCAACCAAGGCCGTGCACGTCTGTCGGTACACCGCTCGAACAAAAACATCAGCGCCCAGCTGATCGACGACGTCAACGGCGTAACACTCGCCTCAGCGTCTTCGCTCGAAAAGGACCTTGGTGTGGTTGGCAAGAACAACATCGAAGCCGCTGCTAAAGTGGGCGCTGCAATTGCAGAGCGCGCAAAGAAGGCTGGCGTTGAAGTTGCATACTTCGACCGTGGCGGTTTCCTCTTTCACGGCAAGATCAAGGCTTTGGCCGAGGCAGCCCGTGAAGGTGGTCTGAAGATCTAATGGTGGGGGTGGGTTTTACCCACCCCACCACCCCCCTGTAGTGTGGGTGCAACCCACGCTCGATGATCCGGCGCCTTGGGCGACCCGCGATTGGACAACGCCTTCGGGCACGAAAACAAAGGACGCCATCAATGGCAGAACGTGAAAACCGCGGCCGCGGCCGCAACCGTGAAGAGCAAGCCCCAGAGTTTGCAGACCGTCTGGTCGCAATCAACCGGGTCTCGAAAACAGTTAAAGGCGGTAAGCGCTTTGGCTTCGCAGCACTTGTTGTTGTTGGCGACCAAAAAGGCCGTGTCGGCTTTGGCAAAGGGAAAGCCAAGGAAGTTCCTGAGGCGATCCGCAAAGCCACTGAGCAAGCCAAGCGCCAGATGATCCGCGTTGCACTGCGCGATGGCCGTACGCTGCACCACGATATCGAGGGCCGTCACGGCGCTGGTAAGGTTGTGATGCGTACAGCGCCAGTGGGTACCGGTATCATCGCCGGTGGTCCAATGCGTGCCGTGTTCGAAATGCTGGGCGTGCAGGATGTTGTATCCAAGTCGATCGGTTCGCAGAACCCCTACAACATGATCCGCGCCACCATGAATGGTCTGAGCAAAGAGCAGTCCCCGCGCAACGTCGCCCAGCGTCGTGGCAAGAAGGTTGCTGATATTCTGCCCAAGCGTGACGAAGCCCCAGCGGCTGAAGCACCTGCTGAAGCTGACGCGTAAGGAGAACTGACAGATGGCTAAAACAATCGTCGTCAAGCAGATCGGCTCCCCGATCCGCCGCCCCGAAAAACAGCGTGC
>CAYZKE010000395.1:0-3685 GCA_964478505.1 uncultured Loktanella sp. | reverse complement strand
CAACAAGGTCTGCTTGAGCGTAAGCGGTGAAATCGCGAGGTTCTTCAACCCCTCGGGCTGGGCATAGCCTGAAAGGTAGTTGAATACCTTGGTCGCATCGCGGCCCAGATCGGCATCACAGGTGAACAGGCTGAGGTCGGTGTAGATGCGCGCGGTAATGGGGTGGTAGTTCCCGGTACCAAAGTGGGTATAGGTGACCAGTCTGTCACCTTCGCGCCGGACCACCGTAGAGATCTTGGCGTGGGTTTTGTACTTCAGAAACCCGTAGACAACATGCGCGCCCGCGCGTTCCAGCCGCCGCGACTGGCGGATATTGGCGGCCTCGTCAAAACGGGCTTTCAGCTCGACCAAGGCGGTGACGGATTTGCCGTCTTCGGCGGCCTCGCAGAGCGCCTCGACAATGGGCGAGCGTTTGGAGGTCCGATAAAGCGTTTGTTTGATCGCCACAACATTGGGGTCGCGCGCGGCCTGTGTCAGAAAACGCACCACCATGTCGAAGGTTTCATAAGGGTGATGCAGCAGCATATCCTTTTGGCGGATTGCGGCGAACATATCGCCGTCATGGTCCTGCACCCGTTCCGGCACACGTGGCGAAAAGGGGGGCCACAACAGGTCGGGGCGGCTGTCCAGTACCAGTTCGCCCAGATCGGCAATGCCGATCAAGCCGTCGACCTCGACTACGGTGTCTTCAGTTACATGCAGTTCCGACATGATCAGTGATTTGAGTGCCGAAGGCGCGCCCGCCGAGAGTTTCAGGCGCACCACCTCACCACGCCTGCGCCGTTTCAGGGCGGTTTCAAATTCGCGCACAAGGTCTTCGGCTTCGTCTTCCAGTTCCAGATCACTGTCGCGCAGGACCTTGAAGGCGCAGCTGCCCTTCATCTTATAGCCGGGAAAAAGCCGCCCGATATGCAGCACCAGAAGCTCTTCCAGCGGCAGAAAACGGTGCCCTGTTTCGGCGGGCAGTGCGACAAAGCGGGCGATTTGCGCGGGCACTGGCAGAAGTGACCGTAACTGGCGTTTGTCGCTGGGCCGCTCAAGCTGGAGTGCCAGTGCGAAACCCTCGTTGGGCAGAAACGGGAACGGATGTGCAGGGTCAATCGCGAGGGGCGAAAGAACCGGAAACACCTGTTCCAGAAACACGTCTTCAAGATAGTTGATGTCGTCGTTGCTCAGTGCGGCGCGGTCCAGAATATGGATATCCTGTTCAGCCATGAGCTTTTGCAACTCGGTAAACACTGTTTGCTGGCGCGTCATCAGAGCGCGTGCATCGCGATCAATATCCACGAGTTGTTCGGCCGGGGTGAGACCGTCAAGGCCAGGGGTCACATTCCCCTCATTTGCCAATTCGCGCAGGCCAGCGACGCGCACTGTATAGAATTCATCAAGGTTGGTGGCCGAAATCGACAGAAACCGCAGCCGCTCGAGCAAAGGCACGCGCGGGTTTTCGGCCTCTTCCAGCACGCGCCAGTTGAAGCCGATCCAGCTCAGCTCGCGGTTCACAAAACGCGCGGGGCTTTCGGGGTCAATATCAAGTGCGGTCGGGACGGGGTATGCCCCTTCTAGGAAATTTGCGTCAATCATGAAGGCCTTTTGTTCCGCATTTATTGCGGCAATATGACAAGTATTGCGGGCTTCGTTACATTTTGTCCAGCAGCTCGGCGGCGAGTGCTTTGTTGATCTTGCGGCCCTGCGCTAGGGCGGCGGTATCAAGGCGGGCGACGATCGCGGCGGCGGCCGCATATGACCGTTCGATACGGGTGCTCAGATACTGCACCAGTTGTGGCTGCGGATTGATCTGCCGGTCGGCAAAAAGCTTCATGATCAGCGCTGACAAAAGCGCATCATCAGGGTTGCTGATCTGCACAACGGTGGTGGCCTGCATCCGGCTGGCCAGATCAGGCAGGGCGATCGGCCAGCGGCTTGGCGGCACATGGGACGTGAGCAGCAAAGTACCGCGCGCGTTGCGCAGATTGTTGTGAAGGTGGAACACCGCTTCCTCGGCGAGGGGCGGCAGCCTTTCGATATCTTCGATGATGAGGGTCTTCGCGTCGGTCCGGAAATCAGCGCCAATCGTTGCGGCCTCAATCAAGACCGCGTCGTTCTGGCTTTGAAACACGCGCGCCAGATGGCTTTTGCCGCTGCCTTTCGGGCCGATCAGGGCCAGTTTGCGTTCTGGCCACATCTCGGGCGTGCCTAGCATGGCATATGCCTGCGCATTCGCCTCGGAGACAAAGAAATCATCAGGCCCTAGCGCAACACCCGTTGGCCAGTCAAAAGCGAGCTGATCTGACATTCAGTCGCCCCCGGATTTGCCGCGATAGAGCAGGCTGTCTTTATACTGGACCAGACCCCAGCGCGCGACCACACCGATCATGGCGGCGATGGGCACGGCTACCAGCATGCCGACGAAGCCAAAGAGCGTTCCGAAAACCGATAGCGCAAACAGCAGCCACACAGGATGCAGGCCAACAGACCCACCCACAAGCTTTGGCGTCAGGATGTTGCCCTCGAGAAATTGTCCCAGCCCGAAGATGCCTGCCACGATCCCGATCCGCAGCCAGTTGGTGGCATAGGCCATCGTGTCGCCATCGGGCACCTCGACACTGCCCCAGAACTGGAACAGTGCCAGCCCGACGGCCAAAGTGCCGCCGACCAAGGCGCCCACATAGGGAATGAAGGTGATCAGCCCCGCGATAAAGCCCACGATCAGGCCAAAATTCAGCCCCGCCAGCATGAGCGCCACGGCATAGTAGGTGCCCAGCACCAGACAGACGGTGCCCTGGCCGCGAATGAACGAGGCCAGCGTCGCGTCGATGTCACGTGCCAGTTGGCGGATGGTATCAACGTGGTCGCGCGGGAGCATGCTGTCGATCTTGGCGGTCATATTGTCCCAGTCGAGCAGCATATACACCGCCACAACCGGCACGATGATCAGCAAAACGATGATGTTGATGAGCCCGAGCGCCGAAGACACCAGACCGTTAATCAGCTCGCCGCCACGTGACTGAATGGCCTCGCCAATCGTCAAAAGCTGCTGATAGGCCACACTCTGGTTGTCCATCAGCTGCGGGAACCGCTCGGTCAGACCGGTGCGCAGGCGGTCGAACAACGCAGGCGCAGTTTCGATCAGCGACGCGGTTTGTTGCACCAGTGTCGGAATGACCAGAAGGATCAGCAAGATAAAGACGAAGAGAGCGACCAGCGTGATGATTGCAACAGCTGTGATGCGGCTGCACCCCAAACGTTCAAGCCGGTCTGCGATGGGATCAAGGCAATAGGCAATCGCCCCGCCAAGCACGAAGGGCAGGATCACATCGCCCAGAAACCACAAAGCCAGCAGAAAGACCGCCGTTGCGATGCCCCAGTATTTTGCTTGCTGTCCGACAGGAAGTGCCATGCATGATCCTTATTTCGCTGCACAATAGATGCGGCATGCGGCATGGCGGTGCAAGAGCACGGATAAAATTTACCACGCGCCGGGCACGCTTGCGGCGGCAACAGGCAGGAAGACCTCCGCGACAATCTTTGCCAGACCCGGCGATCCGTGATGACATTGCTTGCGAGGGGCAGCGCAGGGGATTAAACCCACGTCAACACTTGCATCCAAAAAGGTCGAACACATGCGCCTGAGCCGCTATTTCCTGCCCGTTCTCAAAGAAACGCCCCGCGAGGCGCAGATCGT
>CAYZKE010000394.1:0-3688 GCA_964478505.1 uncultured Loktanella sp. | reverse complement strand
CCCAGCAGTAAGTTTAGTGGCCAATGTCCCGCCCGTTGGACAGGCAGCGCGTTACCCACAATCTCGACGCTTCGATGTGCAGCGTCTTCGTTTACCCCGCCGCGCGACCAAGAACTTCTTCGGCCCACTGGTTTAGGCTTTTGCCAGACAACTCTGCCGCGAGTGCCGCTTTGCGGTGCACCTCGGGATCGACGCGGAACATCACTTGACCTCAGAATGCCTTTCCGGCTCCTTGCCAATTTTTGCGCAAGTCTCAATGTAGTCCTCGACAGCTTCTTGAAAGGCATCCCGCAAAGCCTCAACCGTATCGGCATGAAAGCCGACACCATCGCTGATACCGGCGAGACGTCCTGTGAAAATGCCATCTTCATCATCATACTCGATGCAGGCCAAGTAGCCTTTGTAGGTCGTAGCGTTACTCCGATCCGTTCCAAGAATGCGCGTACGGCGCGCACCTGAAGGCGTTTAGCTTCTTTGGCAGGGTGTGGGCAATGAAACGTCGAAACAACAGTATCTGTAGCACGCTCCGCCGCACTATTTGCCAAAACCAAGCCATTGACCTCTCATGGGTTTACGGGAGCGCATTGGTGCAAATGGTGCAAAATCAGGTAAAGTCACGACCTAACCGCAAATACCGCTTCGAACCGACTTTGATTGAACCGATCTTCAAAGTATGTCCGGAAGATTTCATTTTCTGGATATTCTAGAGGTGCTTTCCAAACCGCGCCAAGGCGCCCAACAAGTCCTGCAATCCAATCTGCAGCCTGCATCGTTTGATAGCGGTGACTTTCGAGCTGGAACGGTGGCTCAACCAGGCAGCGCCGAGGCTCGGCTGGATTGTACATCGCTATAGCAGCTTCGGTAATCAACGCGTCACGCTGATCATGCTCATCAAGCGTCAGAATAAAATTTTCGTTCGGATCACAGTCTTCCTCACAGTGCTGGTTTAGGCGCTTGATCGCCTCTCTCAAAACAATGCGATAAAGTTGGTTCGGATTATGTTCTGCTGGAGGGTGAGGTTTTGTACCGCCGACATGAAACAAAAAGCAGCCTAACGTATCAATTTTGTTGAACAATCGGAATGTGAAACGGCGTAGTTCGGCGTATTTTGTAACGTTGGTTACAGTGTAGAGGCTCGCCCCTTTCTTTTCCCAGACCGCTGCATGCTGCCCGGCGCGAGCGATCTCATAGGCAAGTAGTTCCTGTTTGCGTTGAAAGAACCAAGTCCCGAATCCGCGTACTTGGTCAACCGGTAATGCGAATCCGGCTAAACCAAAAACAGGACTATCATTGTGACGTGGATCTGTTCGGCTAACGTATGGTCCGATATGTCCAAATTCGTCCAAATACACTACGTAAGTCAAACACATCTCCATAAACACGAAAACCCACGCTTACGCGTGGGCCTCGGAAAGAGGGCAATACTAGATTGCGCCTCGTAACCAGCATGACGATTTAACGCTCCAAAGTCAAGCTTTTTCAAATCAGTGAAAGACACCCCACATCAATGTCGAAGCGCCACAAGTCCTTCGACATTTTTGTGACCTAGACCAGATCTACAACCTTGCTGCCTCGATGTGCGACATCGTCTCGACCGCAACGACGTACGAATATTTCCCCCTTCTGATAGACAAAGAGCATCCCCGTGTCGACCAATTCAGGCTTTTGGGGGAAAACGGCACGAAGCACAAAAGCAGTCAAAACCTCTGAATCTGTAGTATACTCCGTCGCACTATCAGCCAAAATCAAGCCATTGATCTCTCATGGATTTACGAGATCGCGTTGGTACAAATTTAAGAAAACTAAGGCGGCTTCAATCCCTTAGCCAAGAGGCCTTGTCGCTTAAGGCAGGGCTTGAAAGAGGCTATGTGGGCCGACTGGAACGCTCACAATACTATACTTCGATGGCGACTGTGCAAAAGTTGGCTTTGGCGCTTGAGGTGGACCCCATAGAGTTAATAGAGCCAGTTCTGATAACCCGCGGTAAAACGTCAAGAACCGCCGATCAGGATATTTCAGACGATCCGAAAGAGTCTGAAGGCACACAACTGCTTGCCGTGCCTTTTCAAGAAGGATTTGAGAACCGTCGCGGCGACCTTATCCTCGTCTTGATCGACTATCGCTGGAATGACGGATCAACCGTTCGCCGCTGGCTCGTCAATCCGAAGAAGGTAAAACAATCGACCCTAGTCTTGAAACCTTGCACACCGCTATGACGACGGCTGATAACCGCTCAGTAGGAAAACCAATCTGAATGGCCCATATTGCCTTCGTAATCACCGTATTCAACCATGATATCGCGCGAGTAGAAGTTCCCAAATCCACGACCAACAGGCAGCAAAATGGTTTGCCCGCTCTCGGAAACAAATGAACTCGGCCAACGGCTGTGGGAGCCGTAGACCCGCGCGATATATCGGCAGGTTCTGTTTTCGCGGTCACAAGACCGGATACTCCAATCCCACTTCCTTGGATCGTCGCGCGGCGTGTATGATCGACCTGTGAACCAAATCACACGGGTGCAGTTGAGCCATTCGTATTCTGGCAGGTTCGTATCAACCTCCCCTTCCCCACCCGGGCCACCAAGTTCAACAGGTACTGCCGCGAAGGTGCAAATCCCAAAAGGCGGTCTGCTGGGCCACGGTGTGATGCGACGGATCATCGTCCGATAGGCCCGCGCGCAAACCGCGCTTGGAGGAAATCCACCCGCCATACAGAGCATAATCGCACAATCAATATCGTAGGCCTGCGCCTTCTGAGGTGTGCCAAATGTCGTCAAAACACCAAAGAATGCTGACAAAATAAGCCGTTTCATCGGAGACTCCTTCGTTTGGTTTCATCCTATCGTTTAGCATTTTGTTAAATTCTGCAATATATCATATTGACTCAATGTGTCTTTCCGCTTGTACTGTGTCGGACTAGAAGGGCTCTCAGGGGGAGAGTCCAAATGCCGATAGCGCGCAATCAAATCTTGATCACACTCGATGGGGTCAAAGACCTTCAAAAGAGGGAAGTTGCGTTCCGCTGCCGGTATGAACTCGTGGGGTTCACGGACGATGGCAAGCCGCGCTACCAGTGCATCTACCTGCGCGCGGGCGAGCCGGAAGCCATTCTGGTCTCGACCCGGATCACCCCGCACGGGCCAGAGCCGCGGTATTTCAACATATGGCCGGGGCTCTTCAAACATCATCTCGAGTTCGGTGACGGGCGCGATCTGCGCTTTGGTCCTGACTACAGCATCACCCTCGAGGAGCGCGGCTGACGTCATCGCCTTCGGCCGCGACGGGACCGCCCGGACTTCGGGCTGGACGTTTCATGGTGAGCGGCCTGCCTGGGCAGGGCTGGATGATAGCGCTGAGGCCGAAGTCGTTCTGGCCTCGCTGGACGCCACGCCGCCTTCCAGTCGCGACGGCATCCTCTCCCTGATCCGGACAACTGCCGTCCGCCACCAGCGGAACCGTGCCCTGCGCCTAGCTGGTCTGAGTGCCGACGACTGGCAGTTCCTGTTCCGAGCACTGGTCGAGGCCGAAAGCAGCTACAACCCAACTGCCGTCAGCCCCAAGGGCGCCTATGGTCTCGGCCAGCTGATGCCAGACACGGCCCGCAGCCTCGGAGTCGACCCGCGCGATCCCTCCCAGAACCTCGATGGCGCGGCGCGCTACCTGCTCGCCCAGCTCGCCACGTTCAAGGA
>CAYZKE010000393.1:0-3705 GCA_964478505.1 uncultured Loktanella sp. | reverse complement strand
CTATCGGTCAGGTAACGCTGTTCAGCCACAAGGGGCCCATCATGAAAACCACCCGCACCGTTCAGAAAATCCTTGCCAACTACGAGGGCGAAACGCCTGGTGTGAAGGCCAATCTGGCGCGCATTCTGATGAACGGCAAACTGGGTGGGACGGGCAAGATGATTATCCTGCCGGTCGATCAGGGGTTCGAGCACGGCCCTGCCCGCTCTTTCGCCCCGAACCCTGCGGCCTATGATCCGCATTACCACTATCAACTCGCGATTGACGCGGGCCTGAACGCCTATGCAGCCCCCTTGGGCATGATCGAGGCCGGAGCTGATACTTTTGCGGGCCAGATCCCGACGATCCTGAAGGTCAACTCGGCCAATTCGCTGATCCCTGACGCCGCCCCCAAAACCCAAGCGATTACCGCGTCCGTTGATGATGCATTGCGCCTTGGCTGTTCTGCCATCGGCTTTACTGTCTACCCCGGCTCATCTGCAGCACTTGATATGTTCGGCGACATCGCCGAAATGCGCCGCGAAGCGGCGGCCAAGGGCATTGCGACCGTCATCTGGTCATACCCCCGTGGCGAGGCACTGGACAAGGATGGCGAGACCGCCATTGATATCGGCGCCTATGCGGCACAGATTGCGGCCCTTCTTGGCGCGCATATCATCAAGATCAAACTCTCGACCGATCATCTGAGCCTTGGCGAGGCCAAGAAGGTCTATGAGGCGCAGGGCATTGACGTGGCGACCCAAGCAGCCCGCGTGCGCCATTGTGTGCAAAGCGCCTTCGACGGACGGCGTTTGATGGTCTTTTCGGGCGGTGCAGCCAAAGGTGCCGATGCGGTTTATGATGATGCGCGTGCGATCCGTGATGGCGGTGGCAACGGGTCCATCATCGGGCGAAATTCGTTCCAGCGGGACCGCGCCGATGCGCTGGCGATGCTGAACAAACTGGTCGAGATTTATCGCGGCAAGGACTAGGCAACGCGCCGCAAGACGCCCGTTTCCCTGCGCTGTTGATTGCCTTATGTCCTGTGCAGATAAATTCTGCGGCTGAGACAAGGACAGACATCATGCATTCAATTGCACTCGCACTGGGGGCGGGCGGCGCGCGCGGACTGGCGCATATTCACGCGGTCCGTGCGTTTGATGAACTGGGCATCAAACCAAAGGCAGTTGCCGGCACCTCGATGGGGTCGATCATCGGGGCCGCCGCCTGCGCGGGTATGTGCGCCGACGCGATCACCGACCATGTCTTTAGCAAGATCAGCAATCCGCTTTCGCTGATCAATGATGCCTTCAAAACCCGCGCAACCAGCCTGAAGCGGTTTTTCGAAGAAGGCGGGCCGCGTATCGGCGAGTTGAACCTTGAACGCATTCTTGACGTTGTATTGCCGGATGCGATTCCCGAAAACTTTGCGGAACTGGCGATCCCCTTGAAAATCGCCGCGACGGATTTCTATGGCCAGCGCACCGCCGTGTTCGTTGACGGGCCTCTGCTCTCTGCGATGGCTGCCTCGGCTGCCATGCCTGCGGTGTTCCTGCCTGTCGCGCGCAACGGCCGCTTCCACATTGATGGCAGCGCGACAAACCCCTGCCCGCTGGATCTTGTGCAGGATGACGCGGATCATGTGATCGCCATTGACGTATCAGGCGGCACAAGCGGCGATCCCAAAGAGCGCCCGAGCAAGATTGATGCGGTCTATGGTTCCAACCAGATGATGCAGATGTCGATCGTTCAGAATACGGCAATGCAATACCCTGAAACGGTATTGCTGCGCCCGCCCGTCGATAGTTATCGCGCGCTGGATTTGTTGAAGGCGAAGGAAATCCTCAACCAGACGGCGGCACTCTGTGAGCAGGTGAAGCACGAGATTGATCGCCTGAGCACATAACACCCGCCCGGGTTCAAAAAACGCAAGAAATTAACAGGTTTGTTGCATTTAAGGGATTCCCTTTGCGAATCAGATATGCGATTCTGCTTCTAGTCATCCGCCAGAGGTGACGTTTGAGGCAGACCTATGATCCGACGCGGCCGCACACAACTTGGTGCTTTGTTTTATTTCCTCGGCATGATCATGCTGGGGCTGTATTTTACGTTCGCTGCCGTGCAGGGTGATTATGGCCTTTTCAAGCGGATCGAAGTGCGTGCCGAAGGTGATGCCCTGGCGGTTGAACTGGCAGCACTTGAAGACGAGGTTGCGCGGATGGAAAACCTGACCATGCGCCTATCGGACAATTTTCTTGATCTGGACCTACTCGATCAACAGGCGCGCGAAGTGTTGGGCATGATCCGTGCCGATGAAATCGTCATTCGCTAATCAAACCTGACATTCGAACGGCGCAACACAGCTATTCCACTCACGCTTGACGAAGGGTCACTTTGACTCTCGCATTTGTTCGGGGCATGCTTTAGTAGATAGTTTAATACTAAACTAAATACGAAACCGCTGGAGGATAGCACATGCCGCCAAAGAAGGCCGCCGCGAAACCCAACGTCTCAGCCGAGGAACTGCTGGGACATTACCGTGAAATGCTGTTGATCCGGCGATTTGAGGAAAAGGCGGGCCAGTTGTACGGCATGGGCCTGATTGGCGGTTTCTGCCACCTTTATATCGGGCAGGAAGCGGTTGTTGTGGGCCTTGAGGCTGCAGCCGAGGAAGGCGACAAGCGCGTCACATCCTATCGCGACCACGGCCATATGCTGGCCTGTGGCATGGACCCCAAGGGGATTATGGCCGAACTGACGGGCCGCGAGGGTGGTTTCTCCAAAGGCAAAGGCGGCTCCATGCACATGTTCTCGAAAGAGAAGCATTTCTATGGTGGCCACGGGATTGTGGCGGCGCAGGTGCCACTCGGCGCCGGTCTGGCCTTTGCAGATAAATACAAAGGCAACGGACGCGTCACATTCACCTATTTCGGTGATGGTGCAGCCAACCAGGGTCAGGTTTATGAGACCTACAACATGGCCGAACTTTGGGACCTTCCGGTCGTTTTCGTGATCGAGAACAACCAGTATGCCATGGGCACCTCGGTTCAGCGTTCGACCAAGTCTCCGTCGCTTTGGGAACGCGGTGCGGCTTACGGGATTCCCGGCGAGGAAGTGGACGGAATGAACGTTCTGGCCGTGAAAGAGGCAGGCGAACGCGCTGTTGCCCACTGCCGGGCAGGCAAAGGACCATACATTCTGGAAGTCAAAACATACCGTTATCGCGGCCACTCCATGTCGGACCCTGCGAAGTACCGCACCCGCGAGGAAGTGCAGAAAATGCGCGACGAGCGTGACCCGATCGAGCAGATCCGCGATATGCTCTTGACCGGTAAACATGCGACAGACGATGATCTCAAGGCCATCGACAAGGAAATCAAAGCCATCGTGAACGAGGCCGCAGAGTTTTCGAAAGAAAGCCCCGAGCCTGCCTTGGACGAGCTTTGGACAGATATCTACGCAACCGAAATTCCGCAGGAGGCTTAAGGAATGGCAACTGAAATTCTTATGCCCGCCCTCTCGCCCACGATGGAAGAAGGCACATTGGCCAAATGGCTTGTCAAAGAGGGCGACACTGTCTCCTCGGGTGACATCATGGCCGAGATCGAAACCGACAAAGCCACGATGGAATTCGAGGCGGTGGATGAAGGTGTCGTTGGCAAGATCCTCATCGCCGAAGGCACCGAAGGGGTGAAAGTGAACACACCGATCGCAATCCTTGTGGAA
>CAYZKE010000392.1:1728-3743 GCA_964478505.1 uncultured Loktanella sp. | reverse complement strand
CGAGTTTCTTGATGTGCTGCCCGCGTCCCAGCGTGGCGGCAACGAAAGCTGGTACAAAGGCACCGCCGATGCCGTGACGCAGAACATCGATATCGTGGACAGCTATAATGTGGATTATGTGATCATCCTTGCGGGCGATCACATCTACAAAATGGACTATGAAATCATGCTGCGCCAGCACATTGAGAGCGCGGCAGATGTCACCGTGGGCTGCCTGACCGTGCCGCGCCAAGAGGCCAGCGCTTTTGGCGTCATGGACACCGACAAAGACGGCCGCATCACCAGTTTTCTGGAAAAACCCGCTGATCCGCCCGGCATGCCCGATGATCCCGATATGGCGCTGGCATCCATGGGGATCTATGTCTTTGACTGGAAATTCCTGCGCGATCTGCTGATCAAAGACGCCGAAGATCCCAATTCATCCAACGACTTTGGCAATGATCTGATCCCGGATATCGTCAAGAACGGCAAAGCCATGGCGCACCGTTTCGATGAAAGTTGTGTGCGTGCCGAAGGTGCGCCCGCCTATTGGAAAGATGTGGGCACGGTTGATGCCTTTTGGCAGGCGCATATCGATCTGACCAACTTTACGCCCGAGCTTGATCTGTGGGATAAAGACTGGCCGATCTGGACCTATAACGAGAGCGTGCCGCCTGCAAAATTCATCCATGACGAACGCGACAGACGCGGCATGGCGATTTCCTCGATGGTGTCGGGTGGCTGCATTATTTCGGGGACAGAGGTGCGCAATTCGGTGCTGTTCACTAACGTGCATACGAATTCCTATGCCGTGCTGGATCATGCCGTGATCCTCCCCCAAGTTGTCGTCCACCGCTCCGCTCGATTGCGCCAGGTTGTTGTCGACGGGGGCGTTGTGATCCCCGAGGGCCTCGTCGTTGGCGAGGACCCGATTGAAGACGCAAAGTGGTTCCGTGTGACGGATCGCGGGGTCACCCTGATCACACAAGATATGCTGGATAAAAGGGCCGCTGCTTTATGACCAAAGCCCTCTTTGTCGTCTCGGAATGCGCACCGCTGGTGAAGACCGGCGGGCTCGCGGATGTGGCGGGCGCTTTGCCCGGCGCATTGGCGCAGCTAGGTGTGGCTGTGCGCGTTCTGCTACCCGGATACCGTGTGGTGCTGGGGCAGATTGGCAAGGCAAAAGTGGTGGCGACCTACAAAGACCTGTTTGGCGGCGCGGCGAAACTGCGCGCCTGCAACATCGCGGGTGTCGATCTGCTGATCCTTGACGCCCCGCATCTTTATGATCGCGATGGTGCGATTTATGGTGATGCCACGGGCCGTGACTGGCCGGATAACCCCGAACGCTTTGCAGCGCTTTGCAAAGTGGGCGCAATGATCGCGGCTGAAGGGGTGGACGGCTGGACGCCCGACATCGTGCATGGTCATGACTGGCAAGCGGGCCTTACGCCTGAATATATGCGGGCCTTGGGCGTTGAAGTGCCCTTTGTTTTTACCATCCACAACATCGCCTTCCACGGGAATGTGGATGCAGCCAAGCTGAAAGCACTTGGTCTTGATCCTGCGCGCTTCACGACCGAAGGCTTTGAATTCTGGGGGCAGATATCGGCACTCAAGGCGGGGTTGGTCGGTGCTGCCAAGATCAATACGGTCTCGCAAACTTATGCAGAAGAGTTGCTGACGCCTGAATTCGGCATCGGCATGGACGGCATTTTGCGCGCGCGGCAGGCGGACCTGTCGGGGATCGTTAACGGGATTGATCTGGATGCGTGGAATCCGCAGACCGATCCGAATATCACGCCGTACAAAACGGCAAGCGGGAAAGACGCTAACAAGAAAGCGCTCCGCAAAACCTTCGGGCTTGGCAAATCGGATGGCCCGCTCTGTGTTCTCGTCTCCCGCCTGACCGAGCAAAAGGGGATTGATCTGTTGTTTCCCTAATTTTTGGTAACGGGGCGGCATAGCGGCGCTCAATAGCATTACGAGATTGTTCAGGTGGACGAGGGCGACGGCCACCTGCTGTGCGCTCGTCA
>CAYZKE010000392.1:0-1718 GCA_964478505.1 uncultured Loktanella sp. | reverse complement strand
GTGTTCTCGTTTCCCGCCTGACCGAGCAGAAGGGGATTGATCTGTTGTTGAAGGCGCTGCCTGCACTTTTGGATCGCGGCGGTCAGTTGGCGCTTCTGGGTTCGGGTGATCCCAAGCTTGAGGTGGCTTTATTGGAAGCCGCAGCAAGTCACCCAAATGTTGCTGTCAAAATCGGCTATGATGAAGCGCTGTCCCACAAAATGATGGCAGGGGGCGATGCAATCCTTGTGCCTTCACGGTTCGAACCCTGCGGCCTGACCCAGCTTTACGGGTTGCGCTATGGCACCGTGCCACTGGTGGCGCTGACAGGTGGTCTGGCCGATACGGTGATCAACGCCTCTCCCGCAGCCCTTGCGCGTGGTGTTGCAACTGGCGTCCAGTTCTTTCCGATCAATGCACAGGCGCTGGCCAACGCGTTCACCCGCCTTGGCGACCTTTATGCGGACAGCAAAACGTGGAAAGCGATGCAGCGTAACGCCATGAAACAACCTGTCGGCTGGGAGACCTCGGCCTTGGCGTATAAAGCCATCTATGCAGACCTGACAGAGGCAACACCTTGAACCTTGGACCTTTCGCAATCCGGCCCGGTCGTCCGACACCTCTTGGGGCGACGGTGGACCCTGACGGCGTAAACTTTGCAATTTTTTCGCGCCATGCCACCAAGGTGATGCTGTGTTTGTTTGATGAGAATGGTGTTGAGAACCAGATCATCACGCTGCCCGAACGGGAAGGCCATGTCTGGCACGGCTATTTCCCCGGTATGAAGGCAGGCCAGCAATACGGTGTCCGGATGGACGGGCCATATGCGCCCGAAGAGGGGCACCGCTTCAATCCGTACAAACTTTTGATTGATCCCTACGCCAAGCAACTGACGGGTCATCCGACGTGGAATAATGCGCTCTTCGGATATCAAACGGGGCATAAGGACAAAGACCTCAGTTTCGACAAGACCGACAGCGCGCCTTACATGCCGCGCTGTGTGGTTGTTGATCCAACGTTCAACTGGAACAACGCGAACGAGCCCCACCATGCAATGGAAAGCACAATCGTCTACGAGGCCCATGTCAAAGGCCTGACAGCTGGTCGTCCCGATATTCCCAATCGCGGAACCTATCTGGCGATGGCCTCGGACCCGATCCTTGAGCATCTCAACAATCTTGGTGTAACGGCTGTGGAACTCTTGCCGGTGCAGGCCTTTATCAACGATAAATTCCTGCTGGATCGCGGGCTGACGAATTACTGGGGCTACATGACCTACGGGTTCTTCGCCCCTGATCCGCGCTATATGCAGGGCACGGATATTGCCGAGTTCCAGCAGATGGTGCGTCGCTTCCATTCCGCCGATATCGAAGTGATTTTGGATGTGGTCTACAACCACACCGCCGAAGGATCCGAGCTTGGGCCGACACTGATGTTCCGTGGTCTGGATAACGCAAGCTACTACCGTTTGGCTGACAACCCGCGCTATTACATCGATGATGCGGGCTGCGGGAATACACTCGATTTCGAAAACCCCTTTGTGATCCGACTTGTGATGGACAGTCTGCGCTACTGGGTTGAGGTCATGCATGTGGATGGCTTCCGCTTTGATCTTTGCACAGCACTTGGGCGCACAGCGCGGGGGTTCGAACGCGACGGGCCGTTCTTCCGCGCGATCGGGCAGGACCCTGTGCTGAACAAGGTCAAGCTGATCGCGGAGCCTTGGGATATCGGGCCGG
>CAYZKE010000391.1:0-3745 GCA_964478505.1 uncultured Loktanella sp. | reverse complement strand
GCTCTCCCTACCCAACCCCGCACACGGACATCACATGCGCATCAACGATCAGATCGAAATTGCGAATTGGGAGATGACCGAGAGTTTTGCGCGGGCCTCGGGGCCCGGGGGCAGCGGCTCGGAAATTCCGTTCGATTCAATCGGCAGATAGTCAAAGCGGCCTTCACTGGCCAGCCGCCGTACTTCGGTCAATTAATCGTCACGCTGGGTGCAGCAAATGCAGCTGTTCGACATCTCGACAAGTGTCTCGTCGGTTCGGCTGAGTTCAGTATCGGCGCACACCAGATCGGCGTCAGTGTTCACTTCGGACATATCGTTGACGATCACGGCAACACGGCGGCCTTCACGGTTGCTGAATACGCGATTGAGCAATGTCGGTTTGTCGGGCGAATGTGTGCGCGGCAAATCAAGGCGGACCATCAGCTCAGGCCGCGTGCGATCACGATAATGCGCAAGTCAGGTGGGGGCGGTGAAAGGTTCACAACTGCCGCCTCACGATTAGGATTTGTTATTACCTAACATTCACTTCAGACGATTGTTTTAGGCAACTGCACAAAGGGTTGGTTTGTGCCGCAACACCTGCATTGCGGCACAAAAAAGGTTCATATCATTCGAGGCAGTTAACCAGAGCCGTTGCCATATTGCTGATCAACTGCGGATAAAGCGCGGCACCCAGTTCCAGATCTGATCCGAGCGGATCGATCACGCCCGTATTGGCTTCTGACCCATCCAGAACAGTCGAGACAAGGCCCGCGTTGAATTGCGGTTCTGCCAAAACGCAGGCAATATTTTCCTCTACAATTCGCCCCTGAATTTCTGCGACCCGCGCAGGGCTGGGGTCAGATGCGTCAGCAATGGAAATCGCGCCAGAGGCCGGAAAATCGAAATCGGCCTCGAAGTACTGATAGGCGTCGTGAAACACCACAAACCGTTTCCCGCGTACCGGATCAAGTGTGGCGTTCACTTGGATCACGAGCGCATCTATCTCTGCCCGACCGGCCGCTGCATTGGCAAAGTAAGCCCCTGCATTGTCAGGATCGGCAGCTGAAAGTTGGGCCGCGATCACATTCAGCCAGTTCGCAGCATTCTGAGGTGACAACCAGGCATGGGGGTCATACCCGCCATGATCGTGGCCTGCATGACTCTCTTCGTCCGCATGTTCGTCATCATGGCCGTGATCATGTTCTTCAGCAGATTCACCGTGATCTTCATCACCATGATCATGCGCTTCAAACAGGGCATTCTCGCGGAATGCCAGTTCAATCGTACCTTCGGCCTCCAACAGTGCGGTCACGGCAGCATTAGGCGCCAAAGTTACAACCGCTTCAGTCAACCATGGTGTCAAATCAGGGCCAATCCAGAACACAAGGTCCGCCTCTTGCATGGCCGAGGCCTCGGACGGACGCAGACTGTATTCATGCGGGCTTGCGCCGGACTGAATGATCAGATCGGGCGTGCCGACGCCGTCCATCACACGCGCAACAAGCGAATGCACTGGGGCAATGTCGACAGCAACACGAGGGACCTCGGCGAAGGCGACACCCCCCATCAAAGCCGCTGTCAAAGAGAGAGGAAGGAGCTTTCTGGACATTGGGTTTCCTATGTGATTGTATAACATTACTGATGTCCTAAACAAAATGTAATAACATGACAAGTGATCCCGAAAAAAACATTGCCGATGACCCCATTGGCTTCAGGCAGCATGACCATAGCGCCTGCGTCGGCGATACGCTTGCCGCTGCCGAAGCGCGCTGTGCCGCTGACGGATTACGGTTCACGCCGGTGCGCCGCAGGGTTTTGGAGATTTTGCTTCAGGAACATCGTGCAATAGGGGCCTATGCGATCCTTGATCAATTGCGCGAAGGTGGCTTTGGGTCTCAGCCGCCTGTTGTTTACCGGGCGCTTGATTTTCTTGTCGTGAATGGGCTGGCGCATAAAATTGAACGTTTGAATGCGTTTATCGCATGTGCGCATCCCAGCCATACGCATGCACCTGCATTCCTGATCTGCCGCCTTTGCGATGCAGTGGCTGAGACGCACTCTTCGCCTGCAAGAGGGACATTGGGCGATGCGGCCAAGGCAACCGGATTCCGGATCGAACGCACCGTAGTTGAGGCAGAGGGCGTTTGTCCGTCCTGCGCGGATAAGGTGGACGCATGAGCCTTATCGAAGTGAAAGACCTCAGCGTCAGCTATGGCGCACAAAAGGTGTTGTCGGGTGTTTCGCTCAGCGTCGCGGCGGGCGAGATTGTCACCATTGTTGGTCCGAACGGATCAGGCAAGACCAGCCTGCTGCGCGCGATCATTGGTGCTGTAAAACCGACGCATGGTCATATTGATCGCGCAGAAGGGATCAAGTTGGGCTATGTGCCGCAACGGCTGCATATTGATGAAACGTTACCGATGACGGTGTCACGGTTTCTCAAACTTGCCGGCGGTGTCGGACGGACAGAAATTGATCAAGCTCTCAAGCAAGCGGGCGTGCCTGATCTATCTCGTGCGCAACTTTCAAAACTGTCAGGTGGACAGTTCCAGCGTGTGCTGCTGGCCCGGGCACTGATCGGAAAACCGGATTTACTGCTGCTGGACGAGGCGACACAAGGGTTGGATCAGCGCGGGTCTGCGGCGTTCTACAAACAAATCGAAAAGGTTCGCCAGGACACAGGCTGCGCGATTTTGATGATCAGCCATGAGCTGCACGTGGTGATGAGCGCATCTGACCGGGTGATATGCCTCAACGGTCACGTTTGCTGTGAAGGTACGCCTGCGGTCGTTGCTTCTGCGCCAGAATACCGCGCACTCTTTGGGACCGGGACAGGCGGCGCCTTGGCCTTGTACCGGCATGAGCATGATCACGGGCACGATCATAACGACCATAACCACACAGAGGCCGCTGAGTAATGCTTGATGATTTTATGGTCCGTGCCGCGTTGGCAGGGATTGGCGTGGCATTTGCAGCGGCACCTTTGGGTTGCTTCGTGGTCTGGCGGCGGATGGCTTATTTTGGCGATGCCACTGCGCATGCTGCAATCCTTGGCGTGGCGTTATCGCTCGCGTTTTCAATGTCGATTTTCGTGGGCGCGGTGATTGTCGCTTTGTTGATGGCGTTAACGGTCAGTTTTTTATCCGGACGCGGTTACGCAATGGACACGCTGCTGGGTGTGTTGGCGCATTCCGCGCTTGCGTTTGGCTTGGTCGCAGTGTCGTTTTTATCAGGCATACGGATTGATCTGATGGCGTATCTCTTTGGCGATATCCTTGCTGTATCGCGCGGTGACCTGGCGGTGATCTGGGGCGGAGCACTTCTGGTGATGTTGCTTATTTGCTGGCGTTGGTCTGCACTGCTCACATCAACACTCAACGAAGATCTGGCCTTTGCCAGTGGGATCAACCCAAAGCGCGAACAGCTTGCATTGACGATTTCTTTGGCGGTCACAGTTGCCGTTGCGATCAAAGTGGTTGGCGTTCTGCTCATTGCGGCGATGCTGATTATCCCTGCAGCAGCGGCCCGCCCACTCTCGCGTACACCTGAAGGCATGGCCGTGATAGCGGGCCTGATAGGAACGCTATCGGCTGTCGTTGGCCTGCGGATGGCCTATGTTTTTGATACACCGGCAGGCCCATCTATCGTCTGCGTTGCTGCAATCACCTTTCTGGTATCGAGTGTTTTGAGAGGCGTTCAATCAACCAGGTAAGATCATTCTCGACTACGCATCTTACCAATTGATGTGTGGTGCAGCAAAGGT
>CAYZKE010000390.1:0-3761 GCA_964478505.1 uncultured Loktanella sp. | reverse complement strand
TGGGATCAATCGACACTCGCCCCTGTGGCGCGTCCGCATCTGGATGCGCTCAGCAAGGCCGTGGGCGAGACTGTGCACCTGGCGCAACTGGATCATGCGCAGGTGCTCTATATCGACAAGCGCAACGCGAATAATCCGGTGCAGATGTACAGTCAGGCGGGCAAGGTCGGGCCTGCTTATTGCACAGGTGTCGGCAAGGTGATGTTGGCGTTTCTGGACGAGGATGCCATCGAGAGTGTCATCGAACAGCAATCCTTCCATGGCTTTACGGACCACACGCTTGATAGCGCCGATGCGCTGCGGGCCGAACTGAATGATATTCGCCAGAACGGGTATGGGTTTGATCGCGAAGAGCATGAGCCAGGAATCATCTGTGTCGCCATGCCGATCCTGACCGCGGCTGGCCGTGTGTTGGGGGCGCTTTCGGTCACCAGCACGACCAGCCGTACCAATCTTGCAGGGCTGGAAGCCTATGTGCCGATCCTGCGCGAGACAGCAAATAAAATTACACGGGATGCCCAGAACTGGAGCTTTCCGGACTACCAGACAAAAGAAACAACGGGGATTTAGGCCATGTCAGGTGTAACGCTGAAGAACGTCATCAAGCGCTATGGCGATGTACAGGTCATTCACGGCATTGACCTTGAAATCGCGGATGGCGAGTTTTGCGTTTTTGTTGGCCCGTCGGGCTGTGGCAAGTCGACGCTTTTGCGCATGGTTGCGGGGCTAGAGGAGACCACCGAAGGCGCGATGCATATCGGAGATCGCGACGTCACGCGCATGGACCCCTCCGAGCGTGGTGTCGCGATGGTCTTCCAGACCTACGCGCTCTACCCGCATATGACGGTCAAGGACAACATGGGGTTTGGCCTGAAAATGAACGGTCATCCCAAAGCCGAGATCGCGGCAAAAGTGGCCGAGGCGACGCGGATACTGAAACTTGAACCGTATCTGGATCGCAAACCTGCGGCCCTGTCCGGTGGCCAGCGCCAGCGGGTGTCGATTGGGCGGGCCATTGTGCGGGGGCCCGAGGTGTTCTTGTTCGATGAACCTTTGTCCAACCTTGATGCCGAACTGCGGGTCGAAATGCGCGTCGAGATTGCCCGTCTGCACAAGGAAATCGGCGCCACGATGATTTACGTCACGCACGATCAGGTTGAGGCGATGACATTGGCCGACAAGATCGTCGTGTTGCGCTTGGGCGTGATCGAGCAGGTGGGCGCGCCGATGGATCTGTACCGCGATCCGGACAACAAGTTTGTGGCGGGCTTTATCGGGTCACCCGCGATGAATTTTGTGAACGGTATGGTCAAGGGCGGCAGCGTTGACGCACCGGGTTTGGCCGCCCGATATGACGGCTTGGTCAGCACCGCCTATGAAGGCAAGGCTGTCAGTGTCGGCGCGCGCCCCGAGCATATCACCATTGATCCTGATGGGGATACGCATACGGTTGAATTGACCGAGAGCCTTGGTGGGGTTTCATTCGCCTATCTGACATCCGCAACGGGCGAGCGCATTGTTGTGGAAGAGCGCGGGGACGAACGGACCGCCGAAGGGGCCCGCGTCGGGATCAGGATTGATCCAAACCGCATTTTTCTCTTTGACGCAGAAACAGAACTGCGCATCCGGAGCTGAGGGTGGCGGGGGCTTTGCCCCCGGCCCTGCGGGCCTCCTCCAGGATATTTTCGGGCCAATAATAACGGGTCAGCGTTTGCCGTAGTAAAGGCCCACGACATGCTCGGCTTGGGCGAAGAACAGCCAGCGGAGCGTGAGCACGCCTGCGATATGGCTCAGGACCGCCAGTACGGCAAGAATGTGGTTGAACGGCAAAAGCAGCAAGATCACTGGAAGGACGAAGGCCAGAGCGATCGTGATGATGCGCAGTTTGTCGGCGTGTTTACGACCGACCTGATGGATAAATTCGCGCATCAGATAGTTGGTGCCGGTGTGCGGTGGCTCAAACGCGCGGACCTTGCCGATGTGGCCGAGGCCGGTCGCGGTTGCCATGTCTGTACCGGAGGTCTGGAAACGGGTGTCGCCCGAGAGCCATGCAAAGACTTGCAGGGCAGCGCCTAGGACGAAGAGCACGGTTGCGATGGTGACTTGTCCCGACAAGAGCGCGCCGCCGCCGACCGACAGCAGCAAGTACATTGCCGGTGTTGTCCAGTGCCGCCAGCGCGGGACGGTTTTCATCTGCGCGTAGATCATCGACGTTGTGAAGACGACGCCCAGCGATGCCAGCCCGCCGATGACCCCGATGAGCGCCAGCCGTGTCTCTGCAAAGACCAGTCCGGCACCGTAGACCGCCATGACGATCAGCGCAAAGACCGCGCAAATGCCTTCACGGCTGAGCCAGCTGGTTTTCCATTGGCTGAAGGCCTTTATGGCGCGTTCAGGGTGGCCGAGGTGGAATGTCGAAGCAATCAACCCGCCCACCGCAAAGAGATAGGCGATGGTGAACCAGATGAACGCGCCCATCCCGGTCGGTACGATTGCGCCCATGCCTAGCCAGAAGAGCAGGCCGAAGCCGAGACCCGAGAATGTGTTGAAAATGATAACAGAAGCTGCGGGATGCATTATTTGGCTCCTCCGGGCAGAGATGAGAGGGCTTTGTCGAGCCAGCCGACAAAGCCCTTGCCGTCGCTGGCGATGGGCTCAAGGTAGGGAGCCAGCACGTCGAACTCCGGCATTTCGTCCTTGGGGCGGGGGGGCAGGTATTTGTTGACCGGCTTGGTGCCTTGTTCGGGCATCAGATCAAACCCGCCGCGTTCGGCCACCAGTTTTGAAACGTCGCTGTCTGCATCGCCCAGATCGCCAAAGTGGCGGGCACCGGCAGGGCAGGTGCGCACGCAAGCGGGCTGGCGGTCTTCTTCGGGGAGGTTTTCGTTATATATGCGGTCCACGCAGAGGGTGCATTTCTTCATCACACCTTCTTTCGCGTCCAATTCGCGTGCGCCATATGGGCAGGCCCATGCGCAAAGACCGCAGCCGATGCAGTCACTTTCGTTTACCAGAACAATGCCATCTTCGGCGCGTTTATAGCTGGCACCTGTGGGGCAGACCGTGACGCAGGGCGCGTCTTCGCAATGCAGGCAGGATTTGGGGAAGTGGATGAGTTGGGCCGCACCTTGGGCCGGTTGCACCTCGTATGAGTGGACGCGATTCAGAAAGGTCCCTGATGGATCGGCACCATAGGCATTTTGATCCGACAGTGGCGCGCCATAATTTTCGGTATTCCAGCCTTTGCATGAGACGACACAGGCATGGCAGCCCACACAGGTATCAAGATCAATCACGAGGCCGAGTTTTTTGGCGGAAGGTGGCGGGAGTTGGGTCATAGCTTTGTCCCTGTTGCAAGCGCCGGAGCCTCCGGCGGAAGTATTTCAGGCAAGATGATAAGGGTCGTCTGATCGCCGCCTTTGCGACTGTCCCATGTGGCGATGTACCAGATGAAACTGCCCAAAGTCAGGGCGATGAAGGCAGCGATGATCAAAAGCACTTGTCGGTTGGTCATTTGCCGACCTTCCATGCGAGGTTTTTGGGTCCTTTGGGGACGGGGGATTTGATCGCCGGCATGACCGGTTGGGCCTCGTTCGGTACGGCGGATTTCTCGATCTTGACCCGCAGGTCGAACCACGCGGCCTGTCCTGTGATGGGGTCAGAGTTGGCCCAGCGCAGACCGTCACCTTTGGGTGGCAGCAATTCGTGGATCAGGTGGTTGAGCAGGAAGCCTTTGGTCGCCTCTGGTGCCTTGTCATCCA
>CAYZKE010000389.1:1552-3765 GCA_964478505.1 uncultured Loktanella sp. | reverse complement strand
AATTTGGTCCGCCCGTAAGCACCAAGCGGGCCGGTCGGGTCTGTGGGTCGCCACGCAGCACCTGCGCTGCCGTCAAAGACATAGTCGGTCGAGATATGCACGAAGGGGATATTCTTGGCGGCACAGGCCTGCGCCATTGCGGTGGGGGCTTCGGCGTTGACGATTTGGGCTGTCGCTTCGTCGGCTTCGGCGGCGTCCACGGCGGTATAGGCGGCGGCGTTGATGACAGCATCGGCGTCACTGGCGACAATGATCGCGGCACAGGCGGCAGGGTTGGTCAGGTCGGCAGCATCGCGCCCGAGGGCAGTAATTTCGACCTCTGCAGCTGGCCCCGCGGCGATGAGCGCGCGGGCGACTTGGCCTGTTCTGCCGAAAACCAATATCTTCATGCTTTGCCCAATCGCGCGCCGACACCGTCGCGGTCCAGAAGTGGCTGCCACCAGTCAGGGTTATCAAGATACCATGCGACGGTCCTGGCGAGGCCTTCTTCCAGTGTAACCGACGGTCGCCAGCCAAGTTCCGTGCTGATGCGTGTGGGGTCAATCGCATAGCGCAGGTCATGGCCCGGGCGGTCGGTGACATAGGTGATCAGATCGGCATGCGGGGCGGCGTCGGGGCGGTGCTGATCGAGCAGGGCGCAGATCATCATCACCAGATCAATATTCCGCGCCTCGTTTTCGCCACCGATGTTATAGCTGCGCCCCACTTGTCCGCGCGTGAGCACCGTCAGCAAAGCATCGGCGTGATCTTCGACATAAAGCCAGTCGCGCACGTTCTCGCCTTTGCCATACACCGGGATCGGTTTGCCATGCAGGGCGTTCAGGATCACGACAGGGATGAGCTTTTCGGGGAAATGATAGGGGCCGTAGTTGTTGGAACAATTCGTCAGCACCACAGGCAGGCCATAGGTTTCTGCCCAAGCGCGCACCAGATGATCACTGGCGGCCTTGGAGGCGGAATAGGGGCTGCGCGGGTCATAGGGCGTATCTTCGGTGAATTGCCCCTCCGCACCAAGCGAGCCGTAAACCTCGTCCGTGGAGATGTGGTGGAAGCGGAAGCTGTCGGGTTTGCCCTGCGCGTCCCAATAGCTGCGCGCGGCCTCGAGCAGTGTGTAGGTGCCGGTGATATTGGTCTGGATAAATGTACCTGGCCCGTCGATTGAACGGTCTACATGGGATTCCGCGGCAAGATGCATGATCGCGTCGGGGCGGTGCCGGGCCAGAATATGGTCCACTGCAGCACGGTCACAGATATCGGCCTGTTCGAACGCATAAAGTGGGCTGTCCGCGACACTGGCGACATTGGCCAGACAAGCGGCATAGGTCAGCGCATCCAGATTGACAACGCTATGCCCCTCCGCCACCGCCTGCCGCACGACGGCCGACCCGATAAAACCTGCGCCGCCTGTGACAAGAATTTTCATGTCGCATCCACATGGATGAAGGGTGATGTAAAATCGGCAAAGCTGGGCGCCGCTGCATCTTTGTCAGAGAGCACGGCATCTCGCACATCGATCCCCCAATCAATCGCTAGATCGGGATCGTCAAAGCGGACCGACCCTTCCGTGGCCGGCGCATAAGTCGCCGAGCATTTATAGGCCACCATGCAATCGGCTGTGCGGGTGACAAAACCATGCAAAAAACCTTCGGGAATGAATAACTGATTGCCTGTCTCTGCGGATAATTCGCGCCCCACCCAATGGCCATAGCTCGGTGATCCCTTGCGGATATCCACGGCGACATCCCAGATGACGCCTTGCAGGACGCGCACAAGTTTCGCCTGCGCCGAGGGTGGCGCTTGATAATGCAAACCGCGCACGGTCCCGATGTCGCGACTATAGGACTGGTTATCCTGAATAAACTGCGTGTCGATCCCGTGCTGGGCCAGTGTGTCTGCGTTATAAGTTTCGCTAAAGTGGCCGCGGCTGTCTGCAAAACGGCGCGGGGTCAGTTCGATGACGGCAGGGAGGCCTGTCAGTGTGATGATCATCAAATTTTCCACGCATACGCATTAGATACTCGGTTCAACCTTTTCTATAAGGTTACATTGATCAAAAATCTATCGCCGGTTTAAGATGATGATAGGGATGGAAAGCCGTTGCAGTATGACGCGGAAAAGCTGTTGATTGCTTTCCCTGCTCACACTTACTGATGTGTATAAGGCTGAAAACACGCTACAGAACAGGTAGAGCCCGTGAGGAGTGGACACCATGA
>CAYZKE010000389.1:0-1452 GCA_964478505.1 uncultured Loktanella sp. | reverse complement strand
AACATGACGCCCTTTAACAGGCCGTCCTTGGTCGGTGATGAGATAGCCAATATGTGCGATGCCATCGCGCGTGGCCAACTCTCGGGGGATGGTCACTATACGAAGGTTTGTAATGCCATCATTGCCCAAATGACTGGATGCAGAGCCGCGTTGTTGACGAATTCCTGCACTGCAGCGCTAGAGATGGCGGCAATCCTGTGTGATCTTAATTCGGGAGACGAGGTGATTATGCCGTCCTTCACTTTTGTGTCGACGGCCAATGCAGTCGTATTGCGAGGGGCTATCCCCGTCTTTGTTGATATTGACCCTCGTACGCTCAATATTGATCCTGGAAAAACAGCGGCTGCTGTTACGCAGCGCACAAGAGCAATAATAGCAGTGCATTATGCGGGCTTTCCTGCTGACATGGATGCATTGTCTCGGATCGCAAACGACCATGGGCTCGTGTTGATCGAGGATGCAGCCCAAGCCTTTGGATCAACCTACAAAGGGCGTCCGGCTGGCAGCCTTGGGGATATGGCGGCGTTCAGCTTTCACGAAACGAAGAATATCCTGTCCGGTGAAGGTGGGGCATTGACGTTAATGCGCCCGGATTTGCTTGAACGCGCCGAGGTGATCCGAGAGAAGGGAACGAACCGCTCGCAGTTTTCGCGTGGTCAAGTGGACAAGTATACATGGGTCGATATCGGCTCTTCCTTTTTGCCCGGAGAGTTGGTCGCGTCGTTCCTTTATGGTCAGTTGCAAGAGGCTGATAAGATTTTGGCGCGCAGGCTTTCCTTTTTTGACCAATATAATGACGCTTTCGCGGATCTTGCCGGATCTGGGCGTGTTACCCGCCCTGTCGTGCCGTTAGATACGACCGGCAATGGTCATATGTACTATCTGATGCTCAGAAACCGTGCGGACCGCGATGCCTTTATCACGCACATGCAGAACGAAGGCGTTAACACACCTTTCCACTATGTTCCGCTTCATTCAGCGCCTGCTGGACTGAAATATGCACGCTTTGAAGGAAAGAGCCTGCCTGTGACGGATGATGTTTCAGCGCGCCTTGTCCGATTGCCGATGTTTTTTGAACTGGGCGAAGACATTTCCAAGGTCATCACAAGCGCAAGAAGCTATCTGTGTTGAAGGCGTGCAGGGAGAGCAGTTCGTCAGGGTCGTTCCCCGCGGACGCGGGGATCAACAAAGCGGCATGCGCTGCTCAGCAAACCAGCTGTTGGGCCAGTATCCTTTACGAAAGATGTCGTGCAGGTCACCGGCGTGGAACTTGCTGACAAATACTGAGTTTTCGTCCCTTGCGTAGGTTGTGGGTCTTAATATCACGGCACGAGCAATAGTTTTGTCGCATTTCCAGAAGTATTGTTGTGTGCAGCATAGTCCGCTACTACTGAAACCTACTGCGGAATATTTGGCCGTAAGAAACCTCTATCTCAAGGAATGAGGCGTTAG